>JANOXY010000254.1:0-3097 GCA_031418675.1 Pseudomonadota bacterium | reverse complement strand
GTGACAGTGCGCGTGCGGCCCTGGCTGCTCGCGCACCGCGCAAGGCGGCAGCACGCGCCGAATGTTATGCCATCGATCGCTACGGGCGTCCCCTGTGCCACGTTTTTGTCTCCGCCACCAACCTCAATGTTGAACAATTGCGCGATGGTTGGGCAATGCTGCTCAGCAAACAATCGTGGGTGCGTGATCCAGCGAGCATCGCCGCCGAACAATCGGCGCGGCGGGCGCGCCGCGGAATTTGGGCGCGTGCAAGCCCACAATCGCCGGACAGCTGGCGATCAAACTGTTGGTGCCGGGCCAAATGTCAGGTCCCTGGCGGCTGAAACCATGAGCATGGGGAGCTGATGCAATGACCAGTCCGTGGTTGCCGGTCGTGATGCTGCTGATCGGATTGCTGCACGCCGTCGCCGCGTATTTTTATTTCAGCAAGGAAACCCGCGCCTGGCCGTGGAGCACGGCCTGGCTGGTGCTGACCCTGAGCTGCATGGTCGGGTGGTTGTGGTCGCCCGATGGTGCGTTGCTGGTGTTTCTAGGGGCGATTTTGGCCTGGACATTGTGGTGGGATTCGATCCCGGCGTCGATCACCCGTGACTGGGTGGTGGAAAACGCCCGACAAGCGACCGCAGTGGTGATCGATGACGAACTGATCGTGCGCGACCTGCGCAATTTTGAATGGCTGAATGGTCGCGAGTGTGTGCCGCGCTGGGAAGTCCGTCGCTACCCATTGGGGCAGCTCACGGCCGTTGATATTTTTGTGTGCAGCTGGGGCGATCCGCGCATCGCCCATCTGATCGTCAGCTTTGTGTTTGGCGATACACCGCCCTTGGCATTTTCCATCGAAACGCGCCGCGAGACCCGCGAACACTGGTCGATACTGGCAGGCTTCATGAAGTCCTATGAACTGATCATGCTGGCTGCCGATGAACGGGATGTGGTGCGCGTACGCACCAATGTGCGGGGCGAGCACGTTGCACGCTATCGTTTGAAAACAACGCCGCAGATGCGTCGTTCTCTGCTCGGACACTACATCGGACAGATGAACAGCCTGACCGGCCGCCCGCGTTTCTACAACACACTCATGCGCAACTGCACCACCGAAGTGGTGCGCATTCTACGTGCGGCCGGACGACCCCTACCGTTGAACTGGCGGATTCTGGTCTCGGGTTATGTGCCGCAGTATCTGCATGCGCGGGGCTTGCTTGAAGACCAGCGTGCTTTTGCCGAAGTGGCGGCCGATGCCGACATCGGTGCAGCAGCCATGGCCGCCAACGATGCACCTGACTTCTGGCGGCAGATACGGGTCGCACATCCACCGCCACCTGCGCGCCATTGAGCCCCGATCGGGCTGCGTTCATGCCGCGTGACGAGGCGTCCTAAGATTTCAAACGCTGTCCAGGCAATCCAGATCATCCAAGGCCACGGCCATGCGTTTGATGAACTCCAGCGAGGTCTCAGCGGGTTGCATGGCCGGTGCGTCGGGTGGTTGCCCGAGGGTGCCGGTCCACCACGCCAGCGCGGCAAACATCTGCTGCCGGTAACGCAGAAAGGTGCTCTCAAAATCAAGCTTGGGGCCACCGGCCCGCGCAAATTCCTCACAGTAGTAAGTGATGAGATCGCGCTCCCACAAACGGCGCTTTTCGATCGAAAGACTGGTGCCTATGCAGTAGGCCAGGTCGCGCCCACCATTGCCCTTGGCGGTGTTCTGCCAATCGTTGATGCCCATCTCACCCGTCGGTGTGATGTACCAGTTCTTGAGATGCACGTCGGAATGATTGAGGCCACGGGGCATGGTCTTGTGCAGCTCGGTACAACGCAAGGTGGCCGGCCATACTTCTGCTTCGCGTTGGAACAGGCGCGGCGGAATCACCGCCTCGGCCATGGTGAAACCACGGATACAGGCGTCGGTGAAGCCGGCATCCACGCAGGTAATGGTAAAAAAATCCTCCCAGCGTGAAAAAGCGGCGAGGGTGGTTTCGAGTTCGGCGCTCTGGTAATAACGTGCGTGCAGAGTGGCAAACAGGCGCATCTGACTTTGTGCATGCTCAAAGCTCAGATCGGTATCAAGGCGACAGAAGTCCACATCGTCCTGCATGTCGCGCATGATGATCAGGGAGTTGAGCGTGCGCGGATCAAAACGGGCAAACAGCGCGAGCGGCGCGATGATCGGCAGCGTCGGTCTGACCAGATTGTAAAAATTGACCTCCGCCTGCACACCTTCATTCATACCCAGCATGTAGCGGCTCTCAAGACTCTGGGTGCCTTTGCAGAACAATTTGTCCGGCAGGCCGGCCGCGAGGCCCGCCGCGTTCCACTCCAGAGCAATGCGACGACGATTGGAAGTACCGTTGTCCACCGGACCAAGAGTGTGGGACAGCACCGCCGCACCGGCATGACCGTGGGCCAGCACGGCGGTCAACCATGCTGGCGTGATCGCTTCGTAGGTGAACGGCAATTCGTCGCGCGTGGTCGGGCTTTTGTGAGCTTTGTGCTCCTGCTCGTAACGCGCTTTGATTTCGGCAAAAGTAATCGTCATGACAGTCTCCGCAATGAAGCAAGCCGCGCTGCGCTCAGGCTGCGATTCAAACGGCGCGCAGCCGCTGCACTTGAGGGCGGCCGTCCATGAATTCGCCCATCTTGCGGCCGAGCTCCTTAAAATGTGGCGTGGCGCGATGGGCCTCAACGGCGGCCTCGTCCTGGTAACGCTCCATGAACACGTAGGTGTCCGCTTCGTCAGCACGATAGAGGATGTAGAGCAGGCAGCCGGGTTCCTTGGCGTTGACTTCACGCGCCAGCGCGCTCGCCACTTCTTCGAACGCCGCGCCCTGTCCGGGTTTGGTTTTGATGGTTGCAACGATGCCGATCATGGGATGTTCCTCAGGTTGTGTGGATGGTGCGGGCCCATGATAACGCCGTGGCGCAAAGCAAGGCTGTAGGTCCGAATTTATTCGGACATTCGTTCCAGAGCGCCCATTTAGATCATCACCGTCAATGTCCGAATAAATTCGGACCTACAAAAGAACCGCAACGAGGCCCGTATGGACGCCGATGAGCTCGCTGAAAAGACCGGCGCCAATATGTACGCCCGCGATCGTGCGGC
>JANOXY010000253.1:0-1966 GCA_031418675.1 Pseudomonadota bacterium | reverse complement strand
ACCGAAGCTAGCAGGTGGTTCGGCGTAAGTAATGCCTCGGACGGACATCGCCGCCCAGATCCCACTGACTAACTCCCAGCTTCGTTTACGGGACTTGGCTTGATACCCCTCGAGTGCCCCGTTCTTGCCGACTCTTTCGAGGTGCTGCGATGCCTCCTTGAGAAGTCGTTGAACCGCCGGATCATTGGGCGTGACAAACGCGGCGAGCAACTCAGGCATGAATTGAGCGCCGCCCCACTCGTTGCGGGCAAGCGCGATGATGGGGTATCTGCTTTCTGTCAGAACCGTGTCGCCCTGACGCAATTCAAAGAATATTTCGGCGCGCATTCTTTCCGTGAGCGCGTCCAGGAGTCCCCCTTCGATTGGTACTCGGCGGTCACGGGGACGGAATTCGCTCTCGGACGACAGGCGGTCGATGCGCCATGTTCTAGCGCCGATGATATTGGGCTCGGCGAAGATATGAAGCGTGAGATCTTCTAAGTCAGTATCGAGAGGGTTGGAGACAACGAGGTCTGTGACGACTGCGACATCGCATTGATGTGTCGCAAACGTAATACGGGGTGCGATATCGGCGCGGATAGATATTTTTGGCAAGTCAGTCGAGCCGGGCTCGACGATTTCAGTTGCGGCCGAATCGCCTTCCATTCTCGCTCACCCCCCAATATGACGAGCCTCGGCTCGGCAAACAGATCGCTTTCGCCATCGGCCGAAGCCCCTCCGCGCGGCAGGCGCACCTGCGGCCACGCGGTTGGAAAACGATAACCTTCTACTTTCGAGCTTTTTGAAGCGCCGCCCAGCATGGGCGCACTCTAAGCAGGAACCTCGTAACAATAACAGCGCACCGCCCAATTCCATTGCGAGAAGGGGGGCTTAATAAAGTTTTTCGATCCTGCGGCATCCTGCGCTTTTTCGATAGCTGCCCCTCGTGACGGCCACGCCACCCTATCGATAGAGCCTCGCTTCGTCACGGCAACCCGGCCAACCCGTCGAAGTGGTCTCACGGCCAAATAAGTCGGCCAAGAACGTAGCCAATCTTGGATGCATTCGTTCCTGGTACCGATGGGCATCGGTTTTAGGTTGGGTGGCTCAAGCTGCACATGGTGAACCGACAATCGGTAAGTGCTTCTGGACCGCCCGTCCATGTCGCTGGAGCGGGCCCGCTTACGCGGTCCATGGTCCTGGGGTCACCGGCCCCTCAGCTTGACGCGCCTCATTTGAGGCGGAACCGGAGCCTCCCTGCGGGGACGCTGACCGGTTTGTTTCACCACCCTGGCGGGCTCATCTTGCCCGTCTTTCGTTACCTCCTTCGTTGATGAATGTCCGCGTGATTGCGGAAATGAGAGTGATTGCCTGTAGCGCTTCGCCGACCGTTGTCCGAACAGTGGTCTGACGATGCGCCTCCCTTGTTTCGATTAACGACTTGCGCCGTCGCAGACTCTCAAATCGATGTCTGCTTTGTTTTGCCACGATACCGTCGTGGCCACGGATAGAACCGTTGCATCAGGGGCCTGTCGGAACGCATCACGTGGCTATCACGTCAGAAAAGACCCCTTCGGGCCGCGCGCCGCCTGGATTTCCGGCCATCGTCACTACCCGCTACGCGTCCAGTGACGATGGCCGTTCGGCACGAGCATCCCGTGTGCCAACGATGCTCGTTGTCACGTGGGATGCGAATTGAAAACCTCGCACGGCGGCGGCGCGTTTTCATTTCACGGTCCTCTTCGGTCGAATGGCTACACCGTCTCCAGGATCTGGAGACGGTCGCGGGCAGCTGCGGCCCGCGAATCGACGTTGATTGCAATTCAATTCAGAGGGTTGGCGCACGGCACTTAATGCGGCTGACGCAGCAGAGTCCTGTGGATGAAATTATTCGCCGCGAATAATTTCATCCACAGGCCTTAGCGACGGCTCGCGGAAGATCTCCGCACCCCGTCAGCAGATTGGTCGAGGAACGAGGTTGTGTCAC
>JANOXY010000252.1:0-3940 GCA_031418675.1 Pseudomonadota bacterium | reverse complement strand
GCGCGAGCACATGATCGGGATGCGCTGGCAAACAGGGATGGGTGACGCCGCTCACCGCCTCTTGTTTGGCGAGAAACTCAGCGACCGTGACTGCATTTTCGACATGGCGCTGCATGCGCAGCGGCAAGGTTTCCAAGCCTTGCAGCAACTGGAAGGCACTCGCCGGTGCGAGCGCCGCGCCGAAGTCGCGCAGCCCCTCGCGCCGCGCACGCATGATGTAGGCCTTGGGTCCGAATTCTTCGGCAAAATTCAAATCATGAAAGCCGTCGTAGGGTTCGCATAGCGTGGCAAAGCGCGTCTTGGATTGTTCCCAATCAAAGCGCCCGCCATCGATCAGCGCTCCGCCGAGCACCACACCGTGACCGCCGATGAACTTGGTCAAGGAGTGCACGACGATGTCGGCGCCCAGTTCCAGCGGCTGCATGAGATAGGGTGTGGTTAAGGTCGCGTCGATGATCAGCGGCACGCCGGCGGCGCGGGCCCGCGCTGCCACCGCCGGTACGTTCAATACTTCGCAGCGCGGGTTGGCCACCGTTTCGGCAAACATCGCCACGGTGTTGTCGCGCACCGCGGCGGAAAATGCGTCCGGATCGCGGGGATCAACGAAGCTCGTTTGAATACCGAAGCGGGGCAGCGTGTAGCGCAGCAGATTGTGGGTGCCGCCGTACAAAGCCTGGGAGGCAACAATGTGCGAGCCGGCGCTGGCAATGGTGGTGAGCGCCAGATGGATGGCGGCCATGCCGCTGGCAGTGGCAACCGCACCGACACCCTTTTCCAGGGCTGCCAGCCGCTCTTCGAGGACCGCAACGGTGGGATTGGAAATCCGCGAGTAAACGTGCCCGGAGCGGGCGATGTCGAAGCGCGACGCAGCAACATCGCTGTCTTCGAATACAAACGCCACGGTCTGATAGATGGGTACCGCGCGGCTGCCAAACGTTGCATCGGGACGTTGCCCGGCGTGCAGCGATAACGTATCGAAGCCTGGGTATCGGGGGCCGGACATCACAGATTCTCCCGCGCGCTGGGCGCTTGTAACCGGCCGGCATGGTAACGCGGGGACGTGCAAAAAAGAGCCCCGCCGGGTGAGGGCGGGGCACATAAGGAATGGTCGTGCACGTTTACGACCTTTCGGCACGACCGATACAACGGGGGCACGGAACTCACGTTCTGTTGCGGCGGCACAGCCGCAACCGCGAATTCCTCCGCTGCATCGGTACGAACACGGGAAACGGAACCCGTTGGGGGAATAGGTAGCAAAAACGCTGCCAAGTTTTTTCTGGCCGTTTTACAGGTGTTTGCCGGTTATCGGCGGTCGGCTGCCATCGGCGCTGTAAAACAAATTGACAAAATACCTGGTGACGATCGGCGGCACGGCAGCTAAAGCGTTGTTCGTAATCGGCTATTCATCCTAAACACCGATGTCAACAAAATTGACACTCGCAGCCTGGGCAAGCTCGGTCTGAAACAGTTTGGCGCGCACGGTCTGGCGATAGTCCGATGGTGGCACCGATAACTCACGTTCGAACAAACGCGAGAAGTGACCGGCATCCTGGTAACCGACCCGATAGGCGATTTCGCCGATGGTGAGATTGGTTTTTTCCAGCAATTCCTTGGCCAGACGCACGCGGCGTTGTTGCCAGAAAGCCAGCGGACTGCTGCCGGTCGCGCGGCGAAAACGTCGCGCCAGCGTACGCTGGCTGACACCCAGGCGCACGGCCAGGTCTGCCACTGTCAGCTGGGCCGCGACGTTGGCTTCGATCCACAATTGCGCTTCGGCGACCACCTCGTCGGCGAGCGGTGCCATACCACCCTCCATGTAACGATATTCTTCATAGGTACGGCGGATCTCGTGGGAAAAATTGCGCTCGACGTGCTGGGCCGTCGCGCGGTCGAAGGTGCGCTCAATGAGGTGCACTGAGACATCGGCCAGCGAATTGATACTCGCTGCGCAGTACAGGCCACCGGCCTGCGTAATAAAAAACTGGCGTTTCAGCTCGACCGCCGGATAGTCCCGGGCGAAGCGTTCGAAGTTGTACCAGTGGGTGGTGGCAACCTGGCCATCGAGTAGGCCGGTGGCGGCGAGCAAACTGACGCCGGTACCGACCGCCGCAATCTGCGCACCCCGTTCGTACTGCTCGATAAGCCAGGCATTCAGCGGCGTGAGCTGGCGGCGCATGGCGGGCGGATGGCGCCATAACGCCGGCAGATAGATCACATCGCAGTGACCGGCATCGTCCAGGGTGCAATCGGCTCGGATCGGCAGCCGCCCGTAATCAGCCTCACCCGCCAGGGCCGCGATCAGGCGCAATTCGATGCGGCCATCACCGTAGCGTGCCGCGCGCCGCCGATCGGCGGCCGCCAACCACATCTCGTAGGGCAAAGCGGTGCCCGTCGCGAGCATGCCAGGGGTGAGTACAAAACCAATACGTAATGGGGTGGGGCGCAGGCGTTCAGTCATGGTGAAAACGGATCAGTTTGTCGCATACGGCCAAGTATATGACGCATATGCCCAAAAGAATCTCGCCTACCCTCCCTAGAATAGCGGCCATTCAGCACGGAGTGGCACCATGACCCGATTGCCAGTGATCGTAGGATTTGGCGGCGTCGGCCCGGCCGGGCGTTCGTCTTTCCACCATGCTTACCACCGCATCATCTGGGAAAGCATCGATACCGCCCGTCGCCAGCGCACCGTCGCTGCACTGGCGGCCATGATGAACCTGGGTTATGTGAAAGACGGCGAACTGCGCCGCGCCGACGGCAGCACTTTCGATACTGCCGGTCTCGCAGAACTCGAACGCGCCGTGCTCGACGGTACCTTGATTCGCCGCCTCGAAACCGCACGATTCGATCCCGACCAGGTCAGCGGCAATGCCGAGCTGCCGATCGTCACCGATGGTGTGCACGGCAACCTCATCACGGTCGCGACCCGCGACGTGCCCGATCCCCTGCCGCCAGGCTGGGAAGTGGTGGATACCCAGGACGGCAAGGTCAGCATTGCGGTCGCAGCCGGCAGTCAGATGTGGGTCGAAATCCGTCGCAAGCTCGCGGTGCAGGCGGGCGGGCAACTACCGAGCGGCTTTGACCCCGCCGCTCTCTATCCCTCGCGCTTTCATCCGCGCGGCTTGCAGCTCGCCATCATTGCTTCGTCCGACGCCGTGCGCTCCATGGGCATCGATTGGTCGACGGTGATCAATGCCGTACACCCCGATGAAATCGCAGTCTATGCCGCCAGCGCCATGGCCCAACTCGACAGCAATGGCACCGGCGGTATGTTGCAGGCGCGTTTGCGCGGCAACCGCGTGAGTTCCAAACAGCTGCCGTTGGGCTTGAATACCATGCCGGCCGATTTCGTGAACGCCTACGTGCTGGGCAGCGTCGGCGCGACCGGCGCCAACGCTGGCGCCTGTGCAACCTTCCTGTACAACCTGCGCCTGGCGGTCGAAGACATTCAGTCCGGCCGGCGACGCGTGGTGGTGGTGGGCAATGCCGAAGCGCCGCTGGTGCCGGAGGTGATCGAAGGTTATGCGGCCATGAGCGCGCTCGCGACCGACAGCGACCTGTGCCGCCTGGACGGGGTCAGCGTGCCGGACTATCGGCGCGCCAGCCGGCCCTTCGGCGATAACTGCGGATTCACCCTCGGTGAGTCGGGCCAGTACTTCGTGCTGTTTGACGACGCGTTGGCGCTCGAACTCGGCGCCCAGATCCATGGCGCGGTCAGCGATGTATTTGTCAACGCCGATGGCTTCAAAAAATCCATTTCGGCACCTGGCCCGGGCAACTACATCACCCTCGCCAAAGCAGTTGCATCGGTGCGCGCCATGTTCGGCGACGAGGTCGTACAGAAACGCAGTTTTATACAAGCCCATGGTTCCAGTACGCCGCAGAATCGCACCACTGAGAGCCGCATCATGAACCTGGTAGCCGCCGCTTTCGGCATCGA
>JANOXY010000251.1:0-12681 GCA_031418675.1 Pseudomonadota bacterium | reverse complement strand
CGGAAACTATGCACGGACAGGCTGGCCTGGGCGGCGGTGAGCGCACCCCGGCGCTGGGGCCGATCGCGCAGTGTTGGTGCCGTGTCTGGTTTGCTGGCGGCCTTGTTCGTAACAACCCCCGCTGAGGGTTTGCGCGCGGCACTATGCAGTTTGAAGTTTGCGGCACGCTCCAGCAGTGCGCGCCGAGCGTTTATGTCGATCTGCTCCCAGCGGGAACGGTGGCGCGCGAGTATGTACTGCTGCTCGCCGCTCAAGCTGTCCCAGCTCAGGGTCGCGTCGGCAGCCAGTACAGCGACTGTCACCAGCATGCCAACCATCATCAATGGCCAGCGCCACACCCAGCGCGATGCCCAAGCTGCGCGGTCGTTCAAAAGTATGTTCGCCATGCTTGGCACTCGTTTCAAGTTTGCACTACCCGCGTGCGCAGGATACATCCCCGCCTGCGAACAGCGGCAGCCACCAGCACGCTCTGAAGTTGAGCTGTGACGCCGCGCCCTGGCAACGCATCATTCATGCGGTGATATCGACCCGTGTTCCGACCGCGACCGCGTCGAACAATTCAATGATGTCAGTGTTACGCATGCGTATGCAGCCACGTGAGCCGGGAACGCCCAGCGGCGTGCTATCGGGAGTGCCGTGGATATAGATGTAGCGCGCCTTGGTGTCGCGTTCACCGCCGGAGTTGTAGCCGTGGTTGCATCCGGCCAGCCACAGGATGCGGGTCAAAATCCAATCGCGACCAGGGTGGCGCGCGGCAAACTCAGGACTATAGAGCTCACCCGTTGCACGACGCGCAACAAATACCGTATCCGGCGCGCAGTCGGCACCGATTTTCTCTGCTATCTCATGGGCACCACGCGGTGTGCGTTCGCTGTCCATCATTTCGCCAGCACCGTTAAGCGCGGTGGAGACCGGATAACGACGCAACTCACGGCTGGCAACAAAAGTGCGCAGCAATTGGCGCGCAATATCGATTTCGATGTGATCAATGACGTGCATGGGTGCTCACCCGACGGACGGTGGCCAACCCGTCAAAACTGCCGTCGGCATCGATGGCATAAGCTTCAATGTCGGTACGCAGGACCGCAGTTTGAGTTTCGAACCAGAGCGGCACATAGGGCAGATCGTACAACAGGCGTCGCGCGATGGCTTGAAAGAGCGGGCGCTGGCGCACGACGCTAGCTTCGTTCTCCGCAGCTTCGATCAAAGCGTCTACCTCTGGTTGGCGATAGTGGCCGCGATTGAGACCAGCCGGTGCTTGGGCCGCGCTGTGGAAAGCCTGCCGAAAGATATTCGGCAGTTTCAACCCTACCCACGACAAACCATAGATCTCAAAACGGCCTGCGCCGACGTCGGCGTAGAAGGTGCCCCAGTCGAGACTCTCAATCAGAAGATCGATACCAACTTCGGCCAATTGACTCTGTAGCAGGGTCGCGAGCCGCAAGCGAAACGCGTCGGCCGAGGTCTTGTAGTGCAAGCGCAATCGCTGGCCACCATAACCCGCCGCAGCGAGCAGGGCGCGCGATCGTGCCGGGTCATAGCGCGGCACGGACAGATCCGGCGCGGCGGCCCAATGGCTGGGTGGCAAGAGGCTGGCCGCGACCTGGGCGCGATCGTGAAACAGGTAGTGCACCACGGCATTACGATCGATGGCATGACTGATGGCGGCACGTACACGCTGATCCCGCAGCGGCCCGTGCTCGAGATTAAAACCCAGATAAGAAAACGTCGTGCCATCGTGCTCGACCACGCGCAGCCCGGGCCGCGCTGCCAACCACGCCACGATTTCAGGTGGCAGGTTGCCCTGGGCGAGATCAAGTTCGCCGGCGATGAGTTTCAGTGCCCGCACGGTAGCGTCCTTCACCACCACCACCTCGACCCGCTCGCCGTCGGCACGCCGGCGCAGCACAACACTGCCATCGCTGCGCCAGACTTCGCGGCTGAAGGGGCCACTGGCCAAGCGCCAATTGTCACGCGCTCGACGGGCGTCGGCAGCGGCCATCACACCTACGCTCAACGTTGCGGGGAAGAGGCTATCGGCGCGCCGCACAAAAAAATCGACGGTGCGCGCATCAACAACTTGCAGCGTTGCGATATTAAGCAGCGCTTCGCGCAAGGGCGAAGCCAGTGCCGGATCGAGTACAGCGCGATAGGTAGCGGCCACGTCCTCGGCCGTGATCGCGTGGCCGTCGTGGAAGCGTGCATCCGCGCGCAGCGTGAAACGGTAGTGCAGTGGGCTGAGCAAGCGCCAGTCGGCGAGCCCGGGCACCGCCTGCGCAGCACTGTCGAACTCGACCAGAGACGCGTGCAGCAAGCGTGACAGACGTGCCGACATGGCGTCGGTTGCGTAACGCGGATCGAGGGTCAGCGGTGCGGTCGGGATGCCGAGTCGAATGCCGTCCACCGGCGCCCGTTCACAGCCGGCTAACAATAGCGCACCCAACACCAGCCCCACCGTCACCACGGCGCGGCGTTGGAGCTGGCGCACTGCCCTCACTCGCGTACGAACAACGACAAAGACTCGACGTGGGCGGTGTTGGGGAACATGTCGAGAATGCCGGTCTCGATCAGGCTGAAACCATGGCGTGCCACCAGCACGGCGGCATCGCGCGCGAAGGTCACCGGACTGCACGAAACGTATACCAGGCGCTGGCATCGCTCGAAACGCAATGCCTCGAGCAGAGTCAATGCACCAGCACGCGGCGGATCGAGCAGCAGCTTATCCGCATGGCCCAGATCGAGTGCCGCCACCGCCGCCGCGTCCTCGAGGTTGGCCACTGCGAACTCGACATTGTGAAGGTCGTTGAGTTCGGCGTTGGCACGTGCCCGTGCGATCAGCCCCGCTTCGCCCTCGATACCGCTGACCTGTCCGGCGCGGCGGGCGATGGGCAAAGTGAAATTGCCGACACCACAGAACAGATCAACAACGCTGTCACTCGCGCTGAGTTCGAGATGGCTGAGTGCGCGCGCCACCATCTGCCCGTTGATGTGGGCATTCACCTGGGTGAAGTCCGTTGGCAGAAACGCGATGGTTTCGTTTTCAACCACGTAGGTGAGTGGTGCTGGCGCCAGCCCCTGCAAGGTTGTGATGGTGTCGTAACCACCCGGCTGCAGCAGCAGGATAAATCCACTGCGCGCTGCATAGTCGACCAGCGCGGCATGATCGTCCGCCGTCAACGGCGCGAGGTGGCGCAACACCAGCGCTAATTCCGTATCGCCGACAGCAACTTCGATCTGCGGAAGACGATCACGAATTGAAAGCCCCTGGATCAGGGCGCGTAATTCTGGAATGGCCGCACTGACCCGTACATCGAGAATGTCGCACTGATGACACTCAGCCACATAGGGTTTGGCGCGCTCGCGAAAACCAACCAGCACACCACCCTTCTTGGTCACATACTTAACACCCAGGCGCGCCTTGCGCCGGTAGCCCCATTGTGGACTGCGGATCGGATCTGCCACACGTTGTGGTGCCAGCCCACCCTGGTGGCGTAATAATTCCAGCAGCACACCTTGTTTGTGTTCGAGCTGCAGGCGCTCTGCGGCGTGCTGAAAGCTGCACCCGCCACAGATGCCGTAGTGCGGGCAGGGTGGTGCGACCCGATCCGCAGCAGCGCGCAAGACGGCGATGGTCTCGGCTTCGTCATAACGCCCGTGTTTGCGCAACACCCGCGTGGTGACCATTTCGCCGGCCAAGGCACCATCGACAAAGATTGTCTTGCCCTCGTGACGCGCGACACCGCGCCCCTCATGGGACAAATTGTCGATTTCGAGCGACAGCAGTTCGGCCGGGCCGCGCGCGGCGGCCCGCCGCCGGCGATTACCCGACACGCGGGGGCTTCCAGGCGGCGAGAAAGCTCGTGAAGTGTGCGGCTTCGTGGGCGGCAAGAAAACTCCGTACCCGTTCAAACTCGTCGGCCAGCTGGTGAGCGCTCAGATGGCCCCGCATGAATTCGAATTTGAGAAAAATAAGGTAGGTGTTGAGCACATCGGTTTCGCAATAATCACGAATTGATTTCAGGTCACCGGCGCGGAACTGGGTCCACACCGCGCTGCCATGCATGCCGAGTTTGCCGGGGAAGCCGAGCATCACCGCCATTTGATCAAGCGGCACCGTGGCGCGGCCCTGATAGCCAGCCAGCACGTCCATCAGATCGATGTGGCGCCAGTGGAAGCGGCCCAGATAATTGTTGTAACGAAAGTTGCGGTCGTCGTCGCCGGTATCCCAGTAGCGCGGGGCGGCGATGTTGTTCAACATCGAGCGATAGTGCAGGACCGGCAGGTCAAAACCGCCACCATTCCATGACACAAGAGTGGGTGTGTAACGCTCGACGCCTTCGAAAAAGCGCCGAATCAATTCCGCCTCGTCGGACTCCTCACTGCCCAGCGACCAGACGTTGAATCGGTCCTGCTCACGAAACACCGCCGAAATCGCCACGATACGGTGCAGGTGATGGCGCAGGAAGTCGCTGGTGCCGGCCGTTTCCTGCTGACGCTTGGAATACATGACCGCCGCCACCCCTTCGTCGTCCAGCTCGTCGAGATTCCACAAGCGGCGCGCGGTGGCCACGTCGGGCACGGTCTCGATGTCGAACACGAACACATTCATGCGCGCACTCAGTCCGGAAACACGCCAGTCGACAGATAACGATCACCACGATCGCAGACGATGGTCACGATCACCGCATCGCGTACCTCGGCTGAAACCTTCAAGGCCACAACCATTGCACCGCCGGACGAAATGCCGCAGAAAATGCCCTCACGACGCCCGAGTTCACGGGTCATCTCTTCGGCCTCGGGCTGGGTGACATCGATGATGCGATCAACACGCGCAGGGTCGTAGATCTTGGGCAGGTAGGCTTCCGGCCAGCGGCGGATCCCCGGTATGCGCGCACCATCACCCGGTTGCACGCCGATGATCTGGATGTCCGGATTCTGCGCTTTTAAGTATTGTGAGGTACCCATGATCGTGCCGGTGGTGCCCATGGTCGCGATAAAATGGGTGATGCGGCCCTGGGTATCGTTCCAGATCTCAGGACCGGTGCTGCCGTAGTGGGCCAGCGGGTTGTCGTGGTTGGCAAATTGATCGAGCACGCGGCCTTCGCCCCGCGCTTCCATGGCAGCTGCGAGATCCCGTGCCGCTTCCATGCCGGCCTTTTCCGAGACCAGTACTAACTCTGCGCCGTAGGCCTTCATGGTCGCACGCCGCTCGGCGGTCATGTTGTCCGGCATGACGAGGATCATGCGGTAGCCGGCCATCGCCGCCACCATCGCCAAGGCGATGCCGGTATTACCGCTGGTTGCTTCGATCAGGGTGTCGCCGGGTTTGATGTCACCACGCGCTTGCGCATGTTTGATCATGCTGAGCGCGGGACGGTCTTTGACCGAGCCGGCGGGGTTGTTGCCCTCCAGCTTGGCCAGTATCACGTTGCTGGTGGCACCGGGCAGCCGTTGCAGGCGCACCAAGGGTGTATTGCCGACAAAATGATCGAGGGTGGGCCAGTTCATCGCGACAGTTTACTTAAAAAGCGCGAGGGCCGGTGGGCGCCACTCACGTCATAGCGAGGTCAGAAATGCATGCCCAGTGACAACACGTGGAAATTGATGCCGGGATTTCTGTCGCCCAGCCCCGCATTGGACTGATGCTGATAACGATACATGAGCTCGTACCCACCATCACCACCAAAACGCGCGCCGAGACCAACATGGCTGCCGAAGGCAAACGGGATATCGAAGTCCTTGTCGTCCAGTCCATTCTGGGTGTGCAGATGCAGGCCGGCGCCAGCCTCAACAAAGGGCGCAAAACCACGCTTGGGATCCATCTGATAGCGAAACACCGGCGTCAGGCCAAAATCCACCAGGCTGTCCTCGCCCGTACGTCCGGGGTCGCCGTCCCACACATTGATACCAAATTCGACGAGGCTGACCATGTGCCAGTCGCCGACCTGAAATAACTGCACGGGCAGGTCCCAGCGTAGATTGACGCCGTAACGTTGGGCGTCGACGCTGTCCTCGGTCAGACCGCCTTCAATGGTGACCGTGCTGGGGGAAAGATCGAAGGCTGGGGCCACCGTGGTGACCGATAGCGCAAAGATCAAAGATGCGGACAGGGCAGTAGCTTTCATGCGTGATGAAAATCCGAAATGGTTTGCGAGGGAGACATAAGGCTAGCGGCTATGCCGGGCCCGTACAACTAGTCGGCGCTATGTTTAGGCACCAGGGGCAGACTCAGCACAAAAGCATCTTCGCGGCCGCTGCGGGCCGGATAATAAGCGCGCCGTGTGCCGACGTGGCGAAAGCCGAGATCAAGATACATTTTCAGCGCGCCGGCGTTGGATGGTCGCACTTCGAGATACGCGATGCGCGCACCGTGCTCGGCGCCAGTGTCCAACAGGTGAGCCATCATGGCCCGCGCAAAACCCTGGCGGCGGGCCTCGGGCGCGACACAGACGTTCAGGATGTGGCTCTCTTCAACCGCCACCGACATGATGCCGTAACCTGCCAGTGCGGCGCCGGTATCGAGCACCCAGCAGCAATAGCCCACACGCAGACAATCGGAAAAGATACTTGCCGACCAGGGAAACTCATAAGCCCGTATTTCGATGTCGTGCACGGCCTCAAGGTCTTCGTCCAGCATGGGGCGAATGGCGAGGGTGTCGGGTTTGAGCATGGCGCTCATGGCGCTGCGGTCCCGAGGCCGCGATAACACTTGAGCGCAAGACGCAGATCATCCCAGGCTTTGCGTTTTTCGCTGGGGGAGCGCAGCAGATAGGCAGGGTGATAAGTCACGACCACGGGTATCGACCGTTCTCCGAAATGGTGCAGTTGGCCGCGCAGGCGTCCTATGGGGGTGTCGACCTTGAGCAGATTCTGCGCGGCGATGCGTCCCACCGCAAGAATAATGGCGGGTTCGAGCAAGGCAATCTGGCGCTCAAGATAGCCGCTGCAGGCCAGCACTTCTGCGGGCTTGGGATCGCGGTTCTGGGGCGGGCGGCATTTCAGAATATTGGCGATATAGACCGTTTCCCGCGCCAAACCAAGGGCGGCCAGCATGGCATTGAGCAAAGCCCCGGCGCGCCCGACAAAGGGTTCGCCGCGCTTGTCTTCTTCAGCGCCCGGCGCTTCACCGATCACCAGCCAGCGTGCGGCACGATCGCCGACACCAAATACCGTTTGCGTGCGGCTTTGATGCAATTCACAGCGGCTGCAAACGGCAACGCAGGCCGCCAGGGCAGTCCAGTCCATGCGCGCGACCTCGGGTGCGCCGTCCTCGTTTATCGCCACGCCCGCAACACCATCACCCGCAGCAACGGCATCGTCATCAGCCGCGCTGCGCGCCTGCCACACGTCCACCCCCATGCGTGCAAGCATTGTTAAGCGTCGTGGATCGAGTTGGGACATCGCCGCTTCAGCCTCAGCCATGCCCGCGGGAGATGCGCTCTGCACAGCACAAACACGGCAGTTCGACACCAGAGCGCAGCGGCCTGCATTGTGCTTGCACCTTACGCTGGTCGGCGCCTGCGTGGGATTCGAAAATCGTCAAGCGGCCTTTCACTCAGCATGGTCTCCGCTGCCGGTAGTTGGGTTCGGACAGACCGCTAGGATAGCGGCAATGGGGGATCGACGCGACGCTGGCGGAACGTTATTGATCACCCACAACCAACAACATCACCGGGGACGCACAGATGAAGTACTGGGACATCGAACAACAGGGCGGCGTGGTCATTGCCGGCTACAAAAACCCACCGAGCAATTACCTGGTCGCCGACGCCACCGTCGAGCTCGCAGCCTTGATCGAAAGCTGGCGTGCGCCCGAGGTCCGGGCCGTGGTGCTGACCGGCGCAGTACAGGACCGTTACATCACCCACTACAGTGTGGAAGAGCTGGTGGCCTGGGATGGCGCGCCGGACAAGCTGCGGGCCATGGCCTACGGCATGATTAACGGTTACCACACCCTGCTGCGCTCACTCGCTTACCTCGATACACCGGTGGTGGTTGCGATGACCGGCGACACCATGGGCGCCGGGCTCGAGCTCTCTTTGAACTGCGATATCCGCGTCGCGCAGCGCGGTGATTTCCGTATCGGCTTTCCAGAAGTTGCGCTTGGCATTCTGACCGGCACCGGCTCACAACTGCTGGCACGCATCATCGGCCATGGTCGCGCTATGGATTTCCTCCTGCGCAGCCGCACCGTCGATCCCCAGGGCGCGCTGGATCTTGGCATCGTCACCGAACTGGCCGACAACGCCCGCGCCCGCGCGATTGAAATCGCGCAAGGCCTCGCACGCTTATCGCCGGTCTCGGTGATCGGCGCCAAGCGCGCGATTAATCGCGGTGCGAATCTGCCCATCGAAGAAGGTCTGCGCATCGAAGCGGAAGAATGGCTGAAGACCATTGTCACGCCCGAGGCCATGGCACTCATGAAGGATTATGTGAACCAGCCTTTTGCGCAGCGGCGTGCCTGGATCCGCGAACACGGTGTCCCACCGGCCGCTGGCGCCGCCATTGGCGCTTGATGCTGTCCGTTTGCTTGCTTGGCTTGGCGCCAAGCCGGGCAGGCACTAAGCTGCGCCGTCATTGCCCACGAGACCTTATGATGCCGCCCTTCAAGCGCGACTACCGCAGCGATTTTGATTTGACCGATCCGGAACTGAGCGAGCGCTGGGACGAGGTCGTGGCGGACCTGCACGCCCGTTGTCCGGTTGCACGCAGTGAGGTCGGCGAAGGTTATTGGGTGTTGCATAACTATAAAGACGTCGCGTTATGCAGCAAGGATTGGCGCACGTTTTCCTCGGCCGATGGTTTTATGGTCAATCGGCCGGAGGGCATGCCCTATTTTCCACCCGCCGAAGTGGATCCACCTTTGCAGCGTGCCTTGCGCGCGATGCTGGAGCCCTTCCTCAAGCCACGGGCTGCCGCGGCCTTTGCACCCATTGTGCGGGCCCACGCCAATGCGCTGATCGACAACTTCATCGGCGTCGGCGAAGTGGAGCTGGTCAGTCAGTTTGCCAATCCTCTGCCGCAGTACGTGTTCTCGACGGCAGTCGCCGGCATGGATCGCGACGAACTGCCCTATCTGTTGCACGCCTTCAGCTTTGTCGGCCCGGAGACCGAACGGGCACAGAATTTTCTGAACGGCATGAACCGCATCGAACGCTACATGCGTCAGCGCCAGGAACAAGCACCGCGCGGCGACATCGTGGATGCGTTGTTGAGCTTCGAGCACGCCGGCTTCAGTTGGGAGAACAAGGTCGGTACGCTCTGCCAGCTCACCATCGGCGGCATCGGCACCACCGGTTATGCTTTTTCCGGTGGCCTTTACCATCTCGCCACCCATGCCGAGGATAGTCGCCGCCTGGTGGCCGATGCGTCCCTGATCCCCCAGGCTCTCGATGAATTCCTGCGCCTGTATCTGGGTGTAGTGAACATGGCACGGCGTGTGAAAAAAGACATCGAAGTGCACGGCGTAAAAATGAGCGCGGGCGATCGTGTGCTGCTGTCCTATGGGGCGGCCTGTCGCGATCCGGCGCTGTGGAGCGATCCGAACAAGGTCGATATTGATCGCCGCACCACTGCTCATCTCGCTTTTGGTGCGGGCGTGCATCGTTGCATCGGTGAATCCCTGGCGCGGGTGGTGTTACGCGTCGGCTACGAAGAATTCCTGAAACGCAGTCCTGACTTCAGTGTCGCGCCAGACTTTGTGGCCGAATATGAAACCGGCAGCACACGCCATATGGTGAGTCTACCTTTGCAGTTCAACGCGTCGCACACCCATAGCGCAGGCTGCCCGCGATGAATCGGTCCGCACCGGTGGTGATTTTTGTGCATGGGGGTTTTCATGGTGGTTGGTGCTGGGTGCGGGTTGCGGAGCCCCTGCGCGCGGCAGGCTGGCGCGTTTACACGCCGAGCCTGACTGGTCTCGGGGATCGCGCCCATCTGTTGGCACCCACGGTCGGCCTGGATACCCACGTGCAGGACATTGTTGGTCTCATCACCTGCGAAGAATTGGATAGCGTGGTGTTGTGCGGCCACAGCGCCGCCGGCGCGGTCATCACAGTGGTTGCGGACCGTGTGCCCGAGCGCGTAGCGGGCCTGCTCTATCTCGACGCGTCCTTACCGGCCCATGGCCAGTCCATGCTCGATTTCATGGGCGACAGTCAGGGCATTCCCGCGCTGTTCCGCGCCCAGGCCGCCGCCCACGGCGATGGTTGGCGCGTACCGGCGGGTTTGCCGTTTGATGCAGCAGGATTCGGCGTCGACGATGCGGCCGATGCGGCCTGGGTCAATCGCCGCATGAGCGCCCACCCACTCGCAGCCTTCACCGATCCGGTGATCTTGGGCGGTGCCGGCGCAGCCGTAACACGCCGCACTTACGTCCGCTGTGAAGGTTTTCAGATCGCCCACGGTGAGCCTTTGATCGCACGACTGGAAAAAGATCCGAGCTGGTCTACCGAGCGTTGGGACTGCGGCCATAGCCCGCAGGTGACGGCGCCGGTGCGGGTGATCGAGGCTGTGAAAAAATTCCGCACGTAAGGCGGGCCGCACAACAATGACTGAGATCCTGCCCTTCGATCCGCGCCAGCATCGCATGTGTGAACCGCGCTGGTTCGAAGATTTTTTTCTCGGCGAAAAATTCATACTCCCTTCGCGCACCATGACCGATGCTTTGTTCGCGGCCTTCCAACTGGCAAGCGGCGACAATCATCCGGTGCACTACGACGTCGAATTTTGTCGCGCACGCGGCATGCCCCACATGCTTGCCCACGGTTTTCAGGTGTTGGCGCAAACCTGCGGTGGCGCCGGCCTGTTTGCACACTATGTCGAAGACTCTCTAAAGGGCTTCATCGAGCAGAGCAGCCGCTTCTTAGGTATGGTTTTTGTCGGCGACACGCTTTATGTCACCCTCGAAACCGTCGAGCTGACACCGGGTCGCAGCACCGGTGTATTGAGCTTGAGGTCAACCGTACACAATCAACGTGGCGAATTGGTCATGGAAGGTTTGCAGAAATATCTGCTGCGCAAACGGCCACTCGCGACCAGCGTGCCCTAAAGCGCTGCGCGCAAGGGCCGGAAGAACTGCACGATTTCATCGGCCAGGGCCGCAGGCTGTTCCATGGCGGCAAAATGCCCACCCCTGGGCATCACGCTCCAGCGGCGGATGTCGGTGTACATCTTTTCCGCAACGCTGCGCGGCGGGCTCAAGATCTCACGCGGGAACGCCGCATAGCCGGTAGGCACATTCACCCCACCATCGGGGATCGGCCACGGCCCGTGCATGCGCGCGTAGTAGGGCCAGAACGAAGAACCGATAGCGCCCGTAAACCAGTAAAACGCGATATTGGCGAGCAGGTGATCCTTGCTGAAAGCGCGCTCAACATCACCACCACAATCACTCCAGGCGCGGAATTTATCCACGATCCAGGCAGCCAGTCCCGCCGGTGAATCGCTGAGCCCAAAGGCCAGGGTCTGGGGTCGTGTGCCCTGAATCCACTGATAGCCCGTACCGTCCTTCAACCAGCTGGCGAGCTCGTCAAGGAACTGTTGTTCCGCCGGTGTTGGCGCCGCCAGCATCTTGGGGTCCCGCCGCACCGCCAGCAGATTGATGTGGATGCCGAGTAGCTTCTCTGCATGCACTGCGCCTAGTCGTGAGGTGATAAAAGCGCCCCAGTCGCCGCCCTGGGCTGCAAAACGTTTGTAGCCCAGCACCTCGGTCATGAGATCGGCGAAACAGTCGGCAATCATTTCCAGGCTGAAACGCTTCTGCCCCGGCGCGAACGACAAACCATAGCCCGGCAAAGACGGCGCAATAACGGTGAAAGCATCGGCCGGATCACCACCAAAACGGGCCGGATCCGTGAGGCGCGGAATGATGTCAAGAAATTCGAATACCGAGCCCGGCCAGCCGTGGGACAACAACAACGGGTAGGGCTTGGGGCCTTGGCCTGCGACATGCAAAAAATGCACATCGATGCCATGCAACGGCACTTTGAATTGTGGCAAGGCGTTGAGGCGCGCTTCCTGCGCCCGCCAGTCGAAACGGTTTTGCCAATAATCGACCAGCTGGCTCAGGTAGGCGAGATCGGTGCCATAGGCCCACGGCTCACCAGGGGTTTGATCGGGGTAGCGCGTCAGTCGCAGACGGGTGTGCAAATCGTCGATAGCGGTGTCGGGCACGTGGAGCTGGAAGGGCTGCGCGGTAGCGGTCATGGGGTCGTCCTCTGCGGGATAACAAAGCCGGCATTGTGTGCGCTCGCGGCAGGGCGCGTCCAACGGGTCCGTTCTACTCGAATCAAGCACCTGCTGAGGTGCGGCCGGTCGACAAACGCGCTAACGATGCCGGACCAATCTGGCGGCGATTAAAAGTGTGGACGAGTATCACGGCGTCGCGCGAGCGGCACTATTTGCGGTGGCGGCGATGCGCACCCACGTGTATTTTTTGCCCACGATCACCACCGCCAAGGAAGGACCACGCGGACCGCATCCACTTATATGCTCGCGTGTTTGTCACTGTGGGCCGTCGCTGAGCGGGCCCACGCTGTTTTCCCCGCACTTGAGAGTGACGGTGGCTTTAATACGGGTCTGGGGTCATTTGTGCTGCAGTCATCGAGCGGCCAGTTCAATACGGCGGTCGGCTATCAAGCCCTCAACGCCAATACCGTGGGCGTATCCAATACCGCTCTG
>JANOXY010000250.1:0-9281 GCA_031418675.1 Pseudomonadota bacterium | reverse complement strand
CCGACCATCACCGCTTGAAATGACAACCTGAAGGGAGATTGAAGCACGTGGTCGATAACGATCTCATTGTCGAAATTGACGGACTCATCGCGCGTCTCACGATCAATCGCCCGGACTCGCGCAACCCGCTCGGTCAGCCCGGCGACGGCGAGCGATTCCGTAGTGCCGCGAATGCGATCAATGCCGACAAAAACCTGCGTTGTGTGATCATGACCGGCGCCGGCTCGGCCTTTTCCGCTGGCGGCGACCTGAAAGCCATGCGCGACAAGAGCGGCTATTTTGGCGGCAGCGGCGCAGAACTGCGCGACCACTACCGACAGTCCATACACGGCATCATCCACGCCATGTGGGACATCGAAGTGCCGATCGTGGGCGCCATCAATGGCCCGGCCATCGGATTGGGCAATGATGTCGCGTCCCTCTGCGATATCCGCATTGCTGCGTCCTCAGCACGTTTCGGCGCGACTTTTCTGAAGATGGGATTATTGCCCGGTGATGGCGGCGCATGGTTACTGCCGCGCCACATTGGCTGGTCGCGTGCTGCTCAGCTGTTCTTCACCGGTGATTTGATCGACGCCACCACGGCGCGCGATTGGGGTCTGGTATCGGAAGTTGTTGCCGACGAAAACCTTATGTCCCACTGCGAGGCCCTGGCCAAAAAAATATGCGGGCAACCGCCGCAGGCCCTGCGCATGACCAAGAAGCTCATGCGCGAAGGCACCATGGCCAACTTCAGCACCATCATGGAAATGTCGGCCGCGCTACAGGTCACCTTGCATCAGACTGACGATCACATGGAAGCCTTGAACGCGTTTTTCGAGAAACGTACGCCGCAATTCGTAGGGCGCTGAGTTCAGGGCTGTGCGCGGCAACGTCCGCCCGCGCGTAGCGGTCCTATCGCGCAATCTGCCGCCTTTAACCGGCGGCATGGAGCGTTTGAGCTGGCAGGTCGTCAAGACCCTCGCCGAAGATTTCGAAGTACACGTGCTTGGCCCGCGCGATAGTCTGGCTCTGCTGCCAGACGGTGTGCAGGGTCATGCCTGTCAGGGCGCGGCGGCCCTGCCTTATTTATGCGAAGCGACGCTGGTCAGCGTATGGCGAGCGCTCAGCCGCACTCGGCCTGACCTCGTGCTCGCCACCTCGGGACTGACTGCCCCGGTCGCGCGACTGTATGCCGCGCTGTGCCGGCGGCCCTACTTGGCCATGGTCCACGGCCTGGATCTGGTCGCCGAGAGTGCGATCTATCAGCACCTGTTTGTGCCCGCATTGCGCGGCGCGACGCGCGTGATTGCCAATAGTGCCAATACTGCCCGCTTAGCCCGCGCTCGCGGTGTGCCCGCCGCGGCGCTGCGCGTCATTCATCCCGGCGTCGAGTGGCCCGCACCGCTGGCCGATGGCAGCGCGTTTCGTCGCCGCCATGGGCTTGGCGCGCGGCCTGTGATGTTGATGGTCGGCCGTCAGACAGCCCGGAAGGGTCTGGTGGAATTCGTCGAACACGGCCTCCCTGCCATCGTGCAGGCCATGCCCGATGCAGTGCTGCTGGTAGTGGGTGGCGAGGCCCAACATGCCATTCGGCGCGAGAACAGTATCGCTCCGCGCTTGGAAGCGGCCATCAACAAGCGCGGGCTGCAGAGCGCTGTGCGCATGCTCGGCAGCTTGGATGACGCGCAATTGGCGGCAGCCTATGCCGCAGCGGACGTCCACGTATTCCCCTTGGTCGCAGTCCGCGGCGATGTAGAAGGTTTTGGTATGGTGGCGGTCGAAGCCGCCGCCCACGGTTTGCCAACCGTGGCATTCGATGAAGGCGGCGTACGCGACGCAGTGATCGAAGGCAGCACCGGTCAGGTGCTGGCGCCGGGAGACTATGCGGGCCTGGTCGCGGCGGTACTGAAGGAGTTCGCCGGTGACGACCTCGCCGCACGGCGTGCCGCTTGTCGCGCAGCGGCGGCACGGTTCGCCTGGCCTGCCCACGACGCGGCGTGGCGGCAACTCATGAATGAACTCCTGCCGGGACGCTCGAGCTAGCGGCCATGAAGCGCGGCTATCAGAACGATTTTTCTTTGCACTCGCAGGTTGTGCACGACCACGTTGGCCGCCGGCGCAAGGCCATCACCATGCTCGCCGTGCTGCGTGAAGTCGTCCGCGATCTTGCCCAGGCACGGGTGCTTGATGTCGGCGCATCCACCGGCGCGATCGATGCTGAACTGGCGGCACAGTGTGGGGAAGTGTGTGGTCTCGATATCGACGCCCATGCGATTGCCGCAGCCCGCCAACAGTTCGTCGCTCCCAATCTGCGCTTTGAAATCGGCGACGCGATGGCCTTGGGTGCATCCGACAGCAGTATCGACATCGTGATCTGCGCCCATGTTTATGAACACGTACCCGACGCGAAGCGCTTAATGGACGAGATAGCACGGGTTCTGAAGCCCGGCGGCGTTTGTTATTTCAGTGCGGGCAATCGTTATACCTGGCGCGAACCGCACTATCAGCTGCCCCTGTTGTCGGTTGTGCCTAAGTTCATCGCCCATCGTTACCTGCGAGCCCTCGGTCGTGGCGATTTTTACTACGAAGAGCATTTGAGCTATTTCGACCTGCGCCGCCTGGTAGCGCGATTTGACGTGTTGGACTACACCGCAAGGCTGGTCGACCAGCCCGTCCATTACGCTACCGACTACATGCTCCCGCCGGGATCGCTGCGCCAGCGCATTGCGCAGTGTTTGGTGCATGGCTTGCCGTGTTTATGTCCGGGTTATGTCTGGGTGCTACGCAAGCCTGGCGCTGGTGCTGGCAGGGCACCCTCTTAACCAGCCGTCACGACACATTGAGTGTGGGCTGCAGGGTGCTGTCGCGCACAGGCGGCGCGCGGTGCGCGTTACTATAAACATGCGTTTGCCGTGTGCGACAGGCACGACGCGCTCAGCTTCATTTATATTCGGAGTTCCGCTATGCAACACACGATCCTCGGTGGCCGCTTCACACTGGCCGACGGCACACCGCTGCCACTTTCCAAGGCCATCCGTGCCGGTGATTTTGTCTTTCTTTCGGGCCAGCTGGGCCTCGACGAACAGGGGCGTATCGCCGAAGGGATAGAAGCACAGACCCAGCATTGCCTGCGTAATATTCGTGCGTTGCTGGCACTGGCCGGGCTGGGTCTCGACTCCGTGGTGAAGGCCACGGTGTGGTTGACGGATATCGCCGATTTCCCGCTCTTCAATCGGGTCTACGGCGCGGCGTTTGCCGACAGTCCGCCGGTACGTTCGACGGTGTGTTCGGCCCTGGTGCTGCCCGGTGCAAAAGTTGAGATCGAAGTGATGGCCTATGCACCGGGCGCAAAGACCTAGCGCTCAGGCGGGATAACGCTTGACCAGCTGGCGTGCGATCAACACGCGCTGGATCTCATTGGTGCCCTCGCCTATGCACATGAGTGGCGCGTCGCGGTAATAACGCTCGACGTCGAACTCCTCGGAATAACCATAACCGCCATGCACACGCATCGCTTCGGTGGCGTTGGACAGTGCCGCTTCGGACGCAAACAGCTTGGCCATGCCGGCTTCCATGTCACAGCGTTCGCCGCGGTCGTATTTGCTGGCGGCCTGCTCCACCAGCAGGCGCGACGCTTCGACGCGGGTGGCCATATCGGCAAGCTTGATCTGGATCGCCTGGTGTTCGCAGATCGGTTTACCGAAGGTTTTACGCTGCTGGGAATAACGAACCGCGTCGGTCAAGGCGGCGCGGGCAACACCGACCGCACGCGCGGCGACGTTGATACGGCCGAGTTCCAAACCACCGACCGCATGATGAAAACCATGCCCCTCTTCGCCGCCGAGTATGCGCGAGGCCGGAATGCGGAAATCGTCGAAACTCAAAGCCACACTCTCAATCGCCCGGTAGCCGAGCTTCTTCAGCTTGCCGTCGATATTAAAACCCGGACCACGCTCGGCCAGGAACAGGGTCATGCCTTTATGGGCCGGTTTGGCATCGGGATCGGTTTTGGTCAGTACGGCATATAGCGAGCCATACAAACCATTGGTGATCCACATTTTGGAGCCGTTTAAGACGTAATCGTCGCCATCACGGCGAGCGCGGGTTTTGATGCCCTGCAGATCAGTACCGGCATCGGGTTCGGTTAAACACAGCACGCCATGCAGTTCGGCACTGGCCAGCTTGGGCATGAAATGCGCCTGCTGCTCAGCGGTGCCAAAACGCATGACCAGCTGCCCCAGCATCATGTGGGTGTTGATGATGCCCGCCAGACTCATCCAGGTTTCACACAACAAAGTGATGACCTTGGCATAGGCGCTGGCGTTCATGCCCAGTCCACCGTACTGGGTGGGATACATCAGGCTGAACAGCCCGAGTTCCTTCATCTGCTTGACGATGTCATGGGGGTATTCGTCAGCGTGGTCAAAATGTTTGACCTGTGGGCGCACTTCGGTATCCAGCCAGGCGGCGATGGCGGCGAGAATCTGGGCTTCATCCTCGAGCGTGAAGCCGGCGTCAGAAACGGACATAACAACTCCTGGCAGTAATCGTTGAATTCGAAAAAAACGCGCTCGACTAAGTGCGCAGACCCGCCTGTTTGAGCAAGGGCATCACGCGCTCGCCGAAATAGGCCAGTTCCTCGGCGTAGTCCAGCCACGACAGAATAAAACCCTCGATGCCCATGGCATGGATGGACTGCATCTGCTCGACCACCTGTTCGGGCGTGCCGACCAGCGGGTAACCGCCCCAACCCGCGATAAAACGCTCGCCCAGATTGCGCACCGTCTCTTGATTGCCAAACGAGCTGCTCTCGATACCGAGCAAGCTCATGATGTTCTCGGTCGCCTCCCAGTCTCCGTGACGAACGATATTGGCGTAGGCCTCGCGCGCTTCTTTTTCCGTGTCGCGACAGCACACCAGACCATAGCTCATGACCCCACACTGGCGTTGATGGGCATGGGCACGGGTCTTGACGTCGTCGATCAGAAACTGCGCTTCGTCCTTGGTGGTTATGGTGATGAAATTAAAATCCACGTGCCGCGCCGAAAATTCGCGACCCACATCGGAGCTGCCCGCGTTGATCAAGGTGGGATAAGGCTGCTGCACCGGCTTGGGCAGCAGAAAGCCGCCCTTGATCTTGTAGAACTCGCCGACGTGATCAAAATCCTGCTCTGTCCAGGCGCGTTTGATGCACGTCAACCACTCGTCGGCCATGCGGTAACGCTCATCGTGATCGCGCTGCTCAATGCCGAACATCTCGATCTCGGGTCGGAACCAACCGCACACGATATTCAGGCCGAAGCGCCCTGCCGAGATATTGTCGATGGTTGATGACTGCTTGGCGGCCAGCAGCGGATGCACCGTGGGTACATGGGCGGTGGCGAACACCATCAGTTTTTCGGTATTGCAGGCCATGGCGGTGGCCCAGGTGAAAACTTCGAGGTTATTGGCGTTGAACTGCGTCGTACCGCCAAAATGTTTCCAGCGTCCCACCGGCACCAACAGCTCAAAACCAAGCTGGTCGGCCAACTTACTGATCTTGACGTTGTGTGCGTAGGTTGGCTCAAAACTGGTCGGCGCATGGGTGATGGTGCAGCCGTTCGAGCAGTTCTGGCCAAAGATGCCGAGCTTGAGCGGGTTGTCGTTGAAAACCGGCACGTGGGCCCGGCGCCAGGCGCGTAGGTCGTCCGGGTGAGTGCTGTCCATGGTCGCGAGACTCCTACCGCGGCGCGGTGGTAAGGCCGTTTGGGCGCCAGCGACCGGCGGTCGGGCGTGGGCCTGAAGTTTACACCGCGGCGCACGCAGCTGAAGATGTGCGCATCGGCCAGGATGCACCATGAGCAGCCTTAACTATCTCGCCTACGGCTCCAACCTGTTTACACCGCGCCTGACCGCACGCATTACGATTCGAAGTGTGGTGGCCACCGTCGTGTTGCCGGGTTACGGACTGCGCTTCAACAAACGGGGAGCCGATGGTTCGGGCAAGTGCCAGCTGCAAGCCTGTGTCGACGAACTCGCCTACGGCGTGGTGTACCGCATCGACAGCGCACACAAAACCACGCTTGATCGCATCGAGGGTGTGGGGCACGGCTACGAGCTTGCGCTGTGGCACGATCAAAGCCTTGGCGAGTGTTTTTTTTATCGCGCACAAGCAACCGCAGTGGACAACAGCTTGTTGCCTTTTGACTGGTACCACGCCTATGTACTGGCCGGCGCACGCCAGCATGGTTTGCCGGCCACTTACCTCGCGGCGATCGCCGCAGTAGCTACCCGAGAGGACCACAACGCGCAGCGTCGCGCAGAAAATTTTTCGCGCCTGGCCACGGCTTTTCCCGACATAATGCCGGGGCAGGGCTGAACCAGGCACCTGCTGCGCGATTCGTCAAAAATATTTTGGAGGTCCCTATGCTGGTAATGATGACGGCCGATCTGGCCAAACCTGACAATCTGACCAACAAGCAGTTTTTTGAAATCTGGCGGCAGGAATCGGTTGCCGCCATCGAGGCGGTCAAAGCCGGCGCCATCAAGGCGATCTGGAAAGTGGCCGGTGAATACCAGGTGATTGCCGTGCTCGAAGTCGACAATGGCGATCAGATCGACGAGATCGTGCACAGCCTGCCGATCTGGAAGCTGGGCTACGCCCACATCGTGCCAAAAATCAGCTTCAAGCCCCTGCGCTCCTACGAGAACTGGGGCGCGCAGTTGAATACCCTCGCCCAGGGTTGATTGGCGCAAAAAAAGGGCGGCTTGCGCCGCCCTTTAGCCCCCCCTCTGGACCGACGAACCGGACAACACGCTAACGTGTCGTCACTCGGTTGCCGGACATCCCCTCTTATTCTGAAACGGGTTTTGCCGCCCGCTCGTCGCTAGGCGGCGAGAATACCGTGTCGGCGACAAAAGTCGCCAGTCAAAGCCGCGATCAATTGTGGTTCCTCAAACATCGGGTAGTGGCCGACGTTCGGCAGATGGGTGACTTCGCCCTTGGGCAAGGCACGCGCAGTCTCTTCAGCCAGTTCGCGAGGCACCCAGAAGTCGTCATCGCCGCGCACCACCAGCAGGGGGCACTGCACCGCGCCCAGCTTGGCCAGTACGTCATGGCCTGCCCAAGCCACCAGGTCGCCCACAGCGCTGACCTGCGCGTTGCGATGCTGCCAGCGCAACTCCTCGCGCTTGGCGAGCGACACGCTGCGCCCCAGTGACTCCAGCGCAGCACGCTCCATCATGTCCTGCCAGCCGGGGGTCCAGGATGGATGGGTCATGTTGGTGGGGCTGGGAAAAGTCGGTGAGCGGCCCAAACCTTCCATGGCAATTCCGGCCGCCATCCCCTGCCAATGGTGGGCAGCGTAATCAAGGGTGATGTCACCACCGATCGAACAACCGGTGATTACCGGGTTCTTGAGGCCCAGGGTCTGAACGAAGGCATGCACAAACTCAGCATGTTCATGGATGCTGCGATGGGCCTGCCAGTTCACGGGGTAGGAGCGCGAGTGGCCGGGTAGATCCAGGGCAAAGGCTTGGAAGCCCTGTTCAGCGTAGAACGGCAGGATGTACTGATATTCCAACGAACTGGCGCCGGCGGTGTGCACACAGATCAGCGGCTGACCCTCGCCAATTTCGTCGTAGAAGGTGCGGGTGCCGTTGACCTTCACATAATGGCCACGGATATCTTCGGGTGTGCTCATCGGGTCTCCTTCCGTCGCGCGCCTTTAGCCGCGCCACTATTGATGTTCGGTATTGGGTGCTGCCAGGCGTCAGGCCGCCACGGCGCGCAAGGTATAGGCCAGTTCGAACATGGCCTCGGTCAGGCGACCCGCTTCGATCAAATTCCCTTCGGTGGCGATTTCAACGCTCATTTCGCCCACCCGAGTAAGCTTGGGGTCATCACTGAAATCCCGCTTGCCGGGGTAAGTCAGGTCCGCCCACAGGCGTTCGCCCGAGAGCAGCAGCCGCCAGGCGCGCTCACTGCCACGCAACTTGAAGGTGTAGCCGAAAATCGAAGGGCTGGCCTGGTGGTCGATGACCCGGCCTTTGTAGATTTTCAGCCACAGGCAATCACCATCCACTTCGAGCTGGACAGCGCCGTCAAACGCCTGAGTCTGGGTCACAAAGGCGGTATTGGCGTTCAAGGCGTCGACAAATTTCTGCTGTAAAGAGGCATCCGCTAAGAAGGTCATCGATAACTCTCCGGGTGATCAGGCGCTAGCCTCGCGCATCCGGGCGTGGCTGTAAACCAGCGACATCGGGCCGAGGGCGCAGCGACTCGCAAAGCCGCAAACGCCGCCCCTGGCGTGGCAGATCCGATAATTGTCGGAACAAACATCATTCACTCATTTACACCCCCCGCGCAGACTCATTAAGCTGCGCCCTCGCCTGGTGGCAGCGGACCAACGGGGACGGTTGTCGCGGCGTTTATCACCGAGTCCAATGTGTGCAGAAGCGGCCATGCCGAGGGCCCTCGCCGCGGGACTTTTTACTAGCACGAGGGAGGCACACCATGTTCGAAACTGCCTGGGTCAAAAAATGGCAGGACGCAGTCAATAAAAACGGGCCAATGAGCTGGATCGGCAAACACTTCACAGCCGATCTGTTGTTTGGCTTTGGCGACAAGGAATACGTTGTTTCATTCCAGCAAGGCAAACTGACCCAGGTCAGCGATCAGCAGGGGCCAGAAACACGCTACCAGCTCGCCATTCGCGGGCCGGCCGAGTCGTGGACAAAGTTCTGTCAGCCGGTGCCGCCGCCGATGTACAACGATTTATGGGCGATGGCCCATCCGCTGCACGGACGCGTAACGCTGCAAGGTGATCAGATGGTCCTGTGGCAGAACATGCGCGCCCTTGCGTGGGCGCTAGACCGCATGCGCGAAGTTTGAGGGGAACACTAACGTGGCAAAAATAGAACCGATAACCGGACGGTATATCTGGGTGCCCTATGAAGGCACTGAATATCGAATTTTTTTCGAAGAGGCGGGCCAGGGCATTCCGCTGGTGTGCCTGCATACAGCCGGCACCGATAGCCGGGAATGGCGCCATCAGCTGTGCGACCCGGCGATTAACAAAAATTTCCGTGTGATCGCGCTCGACCTGCCGCGCCATGGCAAGTCGATCGAGTTCCGCAACGTGACCTTCGCCTACTCCGAAGGACCCGAAGTCCCGATCCTGAACGCGGTGAACCTGACGGTGAAAGCCGGCGAGACGGTCGCACTGGTCGGCCCCAACGGCTGCGGGAAATCGACACTGCTCGGCCTGCTGCCACGCTTCTACGACCCGGACATCGGTAGCGTGCTCGTCGACGGCGTG
>JANOXY010000249.1:0-8288 GCA_031418675.1 Pseudomonadota bacterium | reverse complement strand
TTCATCCGCGAGTCCTCGCCCTTGTTACCTGAAGACGAAGACCGTGACACGCAACCGACGCTGGGTTTCCAGCGTGTCCTGCAGCGCGCCGTGTTCCACGTTCAATCCTCGGGTAAGAAGGACGTAAACGGCGCCAACGTGCTGGTCGCGATCTTCGGCGAACGGGAATCCCACGCGGTGTATCTGTTGAATCAGCAGAACATCGCACGCCTGGACGTGGTGAACTGCATCTCCCACGGCATTTCCAAGGTCAATGAGGACGAAAACAGCGAAGAGGTCAATCAGCCAGCCGAAGAAGAAGCCGAACACACTGAAGCCACCAACAACGCACTGACGGCCTACACCACCAACCTGAACGAACAGGCCGCAGCCGGCAAGATCGACCCACTTATCGGTCGCCAGGATGAAATTGAACGCACCATCCAGATTCTGTGTCGGCGCCGCAAGAACAATCCGCTCTTCGTCGGCGAAGCAGGCGTGGGCAAAACCGCCATTGCCGAGGGACTCGCCAAAATGATCGTCGACGGCGAAGTGCCGGAGGTTATCGCGAACTCAACCATTTATTCACTCGATCTCGGCGCGCTGTTGGCCGGCACCAAGTATCGCGGCGATTTCGAAAAGCGCCTGAAAAACGTCCTGGCGCAGCTCAAGCGCGAAGAAGGCGCAGTGCTGTTCATAGACGAAATCCACACCATCATCGGTGCGGGCGCGGCTTCCGGCGGCGTGATGGATGCTTCTAATCTGATCAAACCCATGCTCGCCTCGGGTGATCTGAAGTGCATCGGTTCAACCACCTACCAGGAATATCGCGGCATCTTTGAAAAGGATCGCGCCCTGGCGCGGCGCTTCCAGAAAATCGATGTCGGCGAACCGAGCGAAGATGAAGCGGTCAAGATCCTGCAGGGCCTGAAGTCACGTTTTGAAGACCATCACGACGTGCGCTACACCAATCAGGCGCTGCGTTCGGCCGTGGAGCTCACCCATCGTTATATCAATGACCGCCACCTGCCCGATAAAGCCATCGATATCATCGACGAGGCTGGTGCACGCCAACGTCTGCTGCCGGCTTCCAAACGGCGCAAGACTATCGGTGTGAGTGACATTGAAGAAATCGTAGCCAAGATCGCGCGCATCCCACCCAAGGCGGTGTCCACCTCCGATCGTGGCGTGCTGAAGAATCTTGAACGCGACTTAAAAATGGTCGTGTTCGGTCAGAACCATGCGATTGAGAGCCTTGCCGCTGCCATCAAGATGTCGCGCTCGGGCCTGGGTAATATTGAAAAGCCGATAGGTTCCTTCCTCTTCGCCGGTCCGACTGGTGTCGGCAAGACTGAAGTCACGCGTCAGTTGGCGCGCATCATGGGCATCGAACTCATCCGTTTCGACATGTCCGAATATATGGAGAGGCACACCGTGTCACGTTTGATCGGTGCCCCACCTGGTTATGTTGGTTATGACACCGGTGGCTTGCTCACCGAAGCGGTCAATAAACAGCCCCATGCGGTGCTGTTGATGGACGAGATGGAGAAGGCCCACCCGGACGTCTTCAACATCATGCTGCAAGTCATGGACCATGGCACCTTAACCGATACCAACGGACGCAAGGCAGACTTCCGCAACGTCATTATTGTGATGACGACCAATGCCGGGGCTGAGCGCATGAGCCGATCCTCGGTCGGCTTTACGCGCCAGGATCACAGCGCCGACGCCATGGGTGAAATCAAGCGGATGTTCAGTCCCGAATTCCGCAATCGCCTCGACGCCATCATCGAGTTCAGTGCGCTCGCCCCAGACACCATCAGTCATGTGGTGGATAAATTCCTGGTCGAGCTCGAAACCCAGCTCGACGCCAAGAAGGTCACCATGGAAGTTGATAGCGTGGCGCGCCTGTGGCTCGCGGAGCACGGCTACGACCCCATCATGGGTGCGAGGCCCATGGCGCGCTTGATTCAGGACAAGATCAAAAAAGCGCTGGCCGAAGACATCCTGTTCGGACGCCTTGCCAACGGTGGCCACGTGGTCATCACCGTCAAGAACGATGACATCGCGGTGGAATTCGAAGTAGAGACCGAACAAACCACCTGAGCAGGTCCATTCATATCAGACCGAACGGCGGCTTCAAGCCGCCGTTCTTGTTTTCAACTTCTACACGTCCACGTAGCGTGATCAATTGGAGCGCCCCATGGTCCAAAACAGCAAACAAGTCGAGCCCAATACCTTTCGCGAAACCTTCGGTCGCTACTTTGAAGATTTCGAAGTTGGGCACATATACCAACATCGCCCAGGCCGCACCATCAGCGAAGTGGACAACACCTGGTTCACTTTGCTGACGATGAATACGCACCCGCTGCATTTCGACGCCGAATACGCCAAGGCGTCCGAATTTGGCAAGCTGCTCGTGAACAGCGCTTTCACGGTGTCGCTGGTGGTGGGCATGAGTGTCAGCGATGTCAGTCAAAAAGCCATAGCTAATCTCGGCTGGAAGGAAATCAAACTACCGGCACCGGTGTTTGTTGGCGACACGCTTTACGGCGAATCGGAAGTGCTGGAAAAACGCGAGTCAAAATCGCGGCCTACCGCCGGTATCGTCACGGTGCGCACCTGGGGCAAAAAAAACGATGGCACCGTGGTCTGCGAGTTCGACCGTAACATTCTCATCCCCAAGCGCGGGCACGGGGTCGAGGATCGTGTTGACTATTGAGTGCGAATTTATGGGCACGGTCGGGGCGAATGTCCGAATGAAGTCGGACCCTGAGGGATCCCCACGAATTATCAGGATGCTAGGAGGCATCGGGCCAGTTCTGGGAGTTCTTTCCATGCCCTTCGGATATCAGCCTGTGAGAGCAGCCTCAATGGGCGGCTGAGGATGCGAACTCCCAATGTGAACATCGAGAGGACGTGACGTCGCCGCTCGGTATTCGCCTGGAAGGCACGCGCGAGGTCGGCGGCACGAGCCGCCAGTCCAGTGACGCACGTGACCAGCGTTGCGAGCGTAGTGAGCAGCAGGAGATTGGACAATCGCATCACTGAGCCAGAGCCGGTGTATTCCAATCCGTAGCCCCAGCGCCCGCTCTTGAGGTCACGGAAGGTTTCTTCGATCTGCATGCGCTGACGATACGCCTGGGTGACGCGATGGGCCGACCAACTCCCCACAGGAAGGGACGTCGCCAACACCCAAGGCTCTTTCCCGAGTCGCCGATTGCGGGTCTCGTTGGGCTTTGAGCGCTGCTTGCCACGACCACGCTTAGACACGCCATGGTAGTGATGCAACTGGCAGCGATAGCTGTTCTTCTTGCCTAGCCACACTGAGCCAACTGTGTGTGGTACGGCGTCGGCCAGCGCGTACAAGGTTTTGATCGGGCGCCACGCCTCGTTCGTGTCTCGGCGATAAGTGACGCGGTCACGCACCCGACCGATCCAATCCCAGCCCATCGCTGTGACCGCCTTGAACCAAGGGCCACGGAAGCCAGCGTCAGTGATGAGGATGGGGCAGCAGCCCGCCGGCACCACCGTCTTCAGCCGTGCCAGAAAAGCCAGGTGGGTAGCCGGCGAGCCGTAATGCTTGAGTGGATGGACTTCCTCGTAGAGTGTCACCGCACGGCCACCGACGGGCACCGCCGCTTTCAGCATCACGAAGCGTTGGCCTGGACGAACGTCTGACCAGTCAATCACTACCCACGGCTGCGGCATACATGCCAACAACCAGCGCCCTAGCGTCTGATAGAGCTTGAGCCGCTCGGCATACAGATGCTCGTTACCGAGCAGTCGATCCGCGCACTTGATGCCGTGCTTCTCTCCTCGAAGATCCGGGATATGGCGCCCCATGGCGCTCAACGTAGCTACCCCGCCCACGAGTAGTCCCTGCACCAACTTCGATACCGCGCCACGACGCGCTTTATGCATCCAAGTGCAGTTGTCCTCTAACCAGCTCTCCAGCACACTGCTCGCGTACATGCTGCCCTCTCTGCTCTATCGAAGTCTTGGTAAACGACGATTGGATCAGGAGGCAGCATGTACGTCTACCTCTTATCTCTTTGATACATCAAACAGATATGCTGGATTTTGTGGGGAGCCCTCAGAGTCGGACCTACACGGACTAACGCCGCCGCGTTGCTTGCGCCAGCCCGCTCGACTATAAGAAACCCTGCGCAGCGTGCCGAGCAGGACCCAAGCATGTCAGACACCGAACAGTCCCCCGCACTCGCCGATGCCATGAAGGCCGACGAACGGCGCCTGGCCGAGGCCATCGGTGCGCAGATGCGGGAGTTCCGCAAACAGCTCGATGTCACCATGGCTGAGGTGGCAAGTCTCGCTGGCTTGTCGGTGGGCATGTTGTCCAAAATCGAGCGGGGCGTGAGTTCACCATCGCTGAGCACTTTGACTGCCGTTGCCGCCGCGCTGAATGTGCCAGTCACCGCCTTTTTCCGCCGCTACGAAGAACAACGGGATTGCGCGTATGTACAGGCCGGGGAAGGCCTCGTTATCGAACGCGCAGGCACTCGCGCGGGACACGAATATCGTCTGCTCGGACACACCATACGCAGTCATCTGACGGTCGAGCCCTACCTCATCACCCTGACCGATGAATCGGAGGTCTTCCCACTTTTCCAGCATGCGGGCGTCGAGTTCCTCTACATCCTTGCCGGCGAGGTGTTGTACCGGCACGGGCGCAAGACCTATCACCTGAAAGCCGGCGACTCGCTGTTTTTTGACGCCGAAGCGGCCCATGGTCCCGAAGAATTGATCAGTCTGCCGGTCAAGATGATCGCGGTTTTGAGTCGCGCCAAAGACGCCGATTAGCGCTTGCTGGAATTTTCATATTGGGATAATTTTGTTCCCTAAATGAAATTCCTGATTTGGGATCAACGCGCGGTCGCTGCCAGTCCCGGCCGTAGGCCACGGAGATCTGCCGTTCGATTTCAGGGGTTTAGGCTCAAATCAAGCGGTCGGACCAAACGACCAGGAACCCGCTATGTGTGGCATCGTTGGCCTGTTCGCTAAGACCCCTGAGTTTGAATCCCAGCTCGGCTACTACCTGACGCCGATGCTGCTGGAAATGACCGAACGCGGCCCCGACAGCGCCGGTGTCGCGGTTTATCGCAATCCGGTACCCGAGGGCCAGGTCAAGCTCACGCTGTTGGCCACCGTGCCGTGGTTTTCCTGGCAGGACTTTGAATACTCCCTGCGCAATGTTTTTCCTGGTGTTACCGGCCTGTGGTTGATGGGTAATCACGCCATCCTCAGCGCCTATGCGGCCAGTGGCGACCTCATCAGCTGGATCCGGGCCACCTTTCCCGCCCTGCGCGTCAATAGTTCGGGCAGCACCATCGAGATCTACAAACAGAAGGGCCTGCCGGCCGAGGTCGCCCACAATTTTGGCGTCGCGCAGTTCACCGGCAGCCATGCGCTGGCCCACACTCGCATGGCGACCGAGAGTGCCGTCACGACGGAACACTCCCATCCCTTTTCCACCGGCGAGGACCTGTGTCTGGTGCACAACGGCTCCTTATCCAATCACAACCGACTGCGCGCCCAGCTGCGCAAGCGCGGTATCCACTTCACGACCGACAACGACAGCGAAGTGGCGGCCGGCTTCCTGACCTGGCGCCTGCTGGAAGGCGATAGCCTTGAAGCCGCGCTCGATCGCGCCATTGTTGAGCTGGATGGCTTTTACACCTTCGCCATCGGCACCCGTGATGGTTTTGCGGTATTGCGCGATCCCATCGCCTGTAAGCCGGCGGTGATTGCGGAAACCGAGCAATGGGTTGCGATGGCTTCCGAATACCGCGCCTTGGCGGTGTTGCCGGGCGCCGAGTTGGCCGAGTGCTGGGAGCCGGCACCTGGCCGCATCTACAGCTGGAGCCACTGACATGGTCCATCAATTTGATCTCGCGCTGGGCAGCACACGCGATCTCAACCACGCGCTGCACGCGCTGAACGGCAGCGAAGAAGCTGCGACCTGGCTGGTCAAAAATGCCAACGGCCTGCACAACCTGGCGGTCGGTATCGACGCGCCCTTGCGCGTCGATATCGATGGCCACGTCGGTTATTACTGCGCCGGCATGAACAAATATGCGCAGGTCACGGTGCGCGGTAACGCCGGCCCCGGTGTCGCCGAAAACATGATGTCCGGCATCGTGCGCGTGACCGGCAGTGCTTCCCAGTACGCCGGCGCAACCGCCCATGGTGGCCTGCTGATCATCGAAGGTAACGCCAGCTCCCGTTGTGGCATCTCCATGAAGGGCGTTGATATCGTCGTGCATGGCGGCGTCGGTCATATGAGCGCCTTCATGGCGCAATCGGGCCGGCTGGTGGTGTGCGGCGACGCCGGCGACGCGCTCGGTGATTCGCTCTATGAAGCGCGCATCTACGTGCGTGGCAACGTCGCCGGGCTCGGTGCCGACTGCGTTGAAAAGACCATGAAGGACAAACACAAAATCGAACTCGACAAGCTGCTGATCGAGGCTGGCGTGACGGGCGCCGATGCGGCGGAATTCCGTCGTTTTGGTTCGGCGCGCAAACTTTATAACTTCAAGGTGGACAACGCCGATGCCTACTAAGCGCCGCCGCAAACGCGAGATGCTCGAGGCCGCCGAATTACGCTCGCGCTTGCGCGAATCGGCAACCTTCCCGCGCGCCGTCATCGCCGAGATCCAGCGCGCCGCGCGCACCGGCATCTATGACATCCGCGGCTTCGGTGCCAAGCGCAGCGTGCCAAATTTTGATGACCTGTTGTTCCTCGGTGCGAGCATGTCGCGCTATCCACTCGAGGGTTATCGCGAACGCTGCGATACCAGCGTCACGCTCGGCACGCGCTACGCAAAAAAACCCATCGAGCTCAAGATCCCCATCACCATCGCCGGCATGAGTTTTGGCGCCTTGTCCGCGCCTGCCAAAGAAGCCCTGGGCCGCGGCGCGAGCATTGCCGGCACCAGCACCACCACCGGCGACGGTGGCATGACCCGCGAGGAGCGTGAGCATTCGAAGCTGCTGGTTTATCAAGTGCTGCCCTCGCGTTATGGCCTCAATCCCGACGACCTGCGGCGTGCCGATGCCATCGAAGTGGTCGTCGGCCAGGGCGCCAAGCCTGGTGGTGGTGGCATGCTGATGGGCCAGAAGATCTCTGAGCGTGTTGCCGCCATGCGTGACCTGCCGGCCGGCATCGATCAGCGCAGCGCTTGCCGTCACCCCGATTGGACGGGCCCCGATGATCTGAAGATCAAGATTCAGGAGCTGCGCGAAATCACTGAGTGGGAAAAACCGATCTATATCAAGATTGGCGCAGCACGCACCTATTACGACACCGCGCTGGCGGTCAAAGCCGGTGCCGATGTCATCGTGCTGGACGGCATGCAGGGTGGCACCGCGGCGACCCAAGACGTCTTTATGGAACACGTCGGCATCCCCACCCTGCCGGCCTTGCGCCAGGCGGTCGAAGCGCTGCAGGAACTCGACATGCATCGCAAAGTACAACTCGTGGTGTCAGGTGGCATACGCTCCGGTGCCGATGTCGCCAAAGCACTGGCCATGGGTGCCGATGCAGTCTCGATCGGTGTCGCCGCACTCATTGCCCTGGGCGACAACAGCCCGGCGCTGGAGGACGACTACCGTCGCCTCGGCAGTTCAGCGGGCTACTACGACGACTGGCACGAAGGCCGCGATCCCAGCGGCATCTCAACCCAGGACCCCACCCTCGCGGCGCGTTTTGATCCGATACTGGGGGGCCGACGACTGGCCAACTATCTGCAGGTGCTGACGCTCGAAACCCAGACCCTGGCGCGCGCCAACGGTAAGAGTCATGTGCACAATCTCGAGCCTGAAGATCTCGTTGCACTCACCATCGAAGCTGCTGCCATGGCCAAGGTGCCCTTGGCCGGCACCGATTGGATACCGGGACACAGCAAGTTTTGAACGCGCGCCAGCGCGGCGTTCGATGCACGTATAAGGAAGGCAAACATGGCAACCGATCTGACCCAAATCGCAAAAGCCAAAGGCATCAAATATTTTCTGATCAGCTTTGTTGATCTGTTCGGCGCATTGCGGGCCAAGCTGGTGCCCGCCAGTGCCATCAAACAGATGCAACGCGACGGTGCCGGCTTTGCGGGCTTTGCGGTGTGGCTGGACATGACACCGGCCCATCCCGATATGTTTGGCCGCCCCGATGCCGACAGCCTGGTGCAACTGCCTTGGAACCGCGAAGTGGGCTGGCTGGCGGCGGATCTGTGGATGAATGGCGCCGCCGTTGAAGCCTCACCACGGGTGGTTTTAAAGCGTCAGATCGAACGCGC
>JANOXY010000248.1:0-8139 GCA_031418675.1 Pseudomonadota bacterium | reverse complement strand
CCGGCAAGCAACCACTCAGGATCACCCTCGGTGTTGAGATTATTCTGACCAGGGTCCTTATGCCCTCGCCCCGCGAACGGGGAGAGGGCCAGGGTGAGGTGCTGGTCCGAATGAATTCGGACTTACGGGCAGGATAGGTGCGTCGTAAACGAGGCGCCCAAGCGATTTATTCTTCCAGCTGCTGGATGCCGTCGAGGAACCAGGTCGGCTGCTGTGCGTCGCGCGGCTTGGTGAAATGCCACACTTCGCGCACCTGTCGTGCCTGATCGTCGTCCCCTTCACGCAGGATGCCGTCGAACAACACCACCGCTTCCAGCTGATCACCCACTTCGCGGGCTTCCAGCAGTTCAGCCTCCAGCTTCAGCACGGTGGTGTGATTATCGGCACCAATCTCCTTGATGCGCGTTTCGATCTCGACATACATGCCATCGGTGGCCAGGCGGCGCACGGCAGCAAGGTCGCGTGCATCCCAGGCCTTCTGCAGATCGTGGTAAGCGCGTTTTGCGCCGGCCAGGAAACCCGCCTGGTCAAATCCCGCCGGCATGCTGGCCTGGTTGAAGTCTTGCTCACCACCGTTGTAGTCGCTTTTTAATCCACCGCGAAACCAGTCGCGTGGCTCCAGCACCGGACTGCTGTCGCGCGCCACCGGGGCAGCCGGCGGCGGTACATAGTCGCTGCTGGCGCGGGGAGCCGTGGGCTCGCTGCCGCGCTGGTAAGCAGGCTGCGGTGTGTTCGCCCGCTGTTTGGCCGCCAGCAGACGGTAGAGCAGGTAAGCCACACCGGCGAACATCAGGATGTCCATGAAATTGATGTTCTCAAAGGCGCCGCCAAACAGCAGTGAGCCCAGCAGACCACCGATGGCCAGCCCGCCCAGCATGCCCATCAAGCCGCCACGCTGACTGAGCCCTTGACGAACGGAATTGTTGCGCGCCATGGCCTGGGCCTGGCTGGCTGAAGGGGCAGCAGGCACGGCACTGCGCTTAAAGGCCGAGCTGTGGGAAGCGCGGCTGCCAAAGGAAGCGCCGCCACCGAAGCGTTTGGCCTCGGCGTCGGAGATCTGACCGACGCTCAGAAAAACACCAAGCAGAAGGGAATACAAAAGACCAATTCGCTTGTACATCGTTACTTGCTCTCACGTAGGGATGGAATGGCCGCAGGGCGGCTACTATGGCAGTTCTGGCCCCGATCTTATACAAAGGTTCCCGGCTCTGAACCTCTTGCGTGGACAGCACCCAACAAAGCGGCGCTTCCGCAGCCGTCCCCAGCGGCCTATCGTCCAGACCAGAGTGCGGCTCGGCCGCCGACAAATCCCGGACTGGCGCTCAGATCACCGCCAAAGAGCAGCAACAACCGCCAGCTCGCCATGGGTTTCCCCACTTTGGTGCTCGCCTCGCTGCTGGTCGCAAGCCTCGCCGTATCCGCCAACGAAGGGCCCTGCACGGCCGAACCGGGTGCCTGCACCGAGCGGGTCACGCTCGGCGGCGGGCCGGCAGGCAGCCTGATTTATCGCTCTTATCCACTCGATGTGCACAACGAACGCATCACCCCTGTACTGGCGATGGTGCTCCGCGCAATCTGCTCACGCCGGTAAAGCTCGGCGATGGACTGCTCACCGCGCAGCCCCTCAAGGACTATCCGGAGCTTCTCCTGCGCCGCGTACTGCTTGCGCGTGACCCGCCGAATATCTTTGACATGCTGTTCTGCACGCGGTTGAGCGCTCTTCTTCTTGCTCATCTTGCTCTCCTGTCGAGAACCGGCGAGCCAGATTTACTCCTTTACCAAGTCTTGGCGATCTGTCTCACGATTGCTGACGACTTACAGACGCAAATGGCGGCGGCGGTAGTGACACGCTGCGCATCGACGGTGTTGGTGTGAACCTTGATTTCAGCATCATCGCGAACCACAAACTTTCCGGCATTGAGATCGTCAATCTGACGGGTAGCAGCGACAATCAAATACACGTGACTCTTCATGACGTCCTGTCGCTGACTGATCACGGCAAGCTGAGGATCGACGGCGATACCGGCGACAGTTGATGCACCGGCGTGACCCACTAGGGCACACTCGTGACGGTGTCGTGCGGATTCGGCATCAGACCGTCGCTGCCGACGCGAGCGAGGACGGCGTTGAGCGGGGTGATAAAGCTGTTTATCCACACTCCAACGTTATGACGAGTATTCACATCATGCCTGCCGACGTGAATACCTATCAGCTGCCGCTTGCCGTCTCGCTCGATAAATATCGGACCACCCGACGAACCACCTTCCGTCTGACAATCATGCTGAAAGACACTTGCCGATGGCCTATTCAGGATTGAGCAATTGAATGAGAACCGCAACACAGCGCTGAAGCCGAAGGTTTCACCCGGATAGGCTGCCACCACAAGCCGCTTTCCCCAATTGGCAATCACGTCATGCGGTAGACCTGCTGTAAAGGCGAACGGCGTGATCACAGAAGCGACGGGTCTCTTCAGGACGGCAATCATCCAGTCCTTGCTGATATCTGCCTGACCGGGGCTCCATCCACCGGTTATCAACTCCTGCACTGGCACCACGTCGAGCGAAAATTCATCGTGAAGCGCTGCCACGAATACCAGGCGCCGAGTGTCCATGAGCTGCTTCATCGGCAGCCCGTCTGGACCAGGCCGATTGAAGTCCGGCCGGTACAGGCAATGATTTGCAGCCAACACTACTCGTGGATTGATAAGGAACGCCGAACAATATCCCGCGACGCCCGGCACCAGAATGTTTCCGACCGCCGACCAGGGTGTGGCATAGGCTTTCGTGATCTCAATGATGCGCCAGAACGGAGTCTGACCATCGCCTGACATCTTCGGTGCAAAAAGCAGATCGGGATCGCGGCCGAACCCACTCGAATTCGACGGCAATAGTGAATCCGATGCCCAGCCGAAACGCAGCGGCACGAGTAACAGAATGACGAGCAGCATCATCATGCGCACAACCTGTAGCCCGCGGGGTGTGCCGACGTACCTTGGGATATTCTGCAAACTCTTCACTCGTCATCCTCTGCGGGATCTTCCGCGACCGCGCGCACTTCTCCCGGAGATTCTTAACGTATTGTCTGTGGTCGTCTGTTCCCTTCGACACCGATTCCAATAAATTTCCAGTCTGCGCCAGTCGCACAATGCAGCCGGGCGTGGCGTCGCCCCGACAGCGCACGTCCCATCGCAACACCCGCCAGATTTGCGACTTCGGCATACACCTTGCCACGGTGCGTTCGATAGCGAACAGAAGGCCGAGCGCGATCGCGAGATATTTGCTCCTAGGTGCTCTAACCTTGCAGGGTTGGTGAGATGTCGACAAGCACACAGCGTACGATGCGATGGCTAATGTGGCTGGTGTTGCTCGCAGGGCCGTCTGGATTGCCGCTGGCGGCGGCGGACGATATTGAAGATGCGGACGCGACCATCCTGCGTGTCGGTTCCCAGAATCTCCTGCATGACTTCCCGAATTACTACAAAATTCGGCCCCGGATGGACCGCGTGGCCACAGAAATTCGCAATCTCAAGCTGGATATCGTCGGCTTTCAGGAATCCGCTCGCATCGACGAGGTGGGATTCGTTCCTGCCGAAATCGCACAGCTGTTGGGCTATCACTATGCGTATTTCGACCTCGAGCTCGCTGGGCGAGTGATTGGATTCAAAAACGGCATCTCGATCGTTTCTCGCTATCCCATCCTCGAGCAGGAACGGCTGGCGTTCAAACATCAAAAGACAATTTTCGAAGCGCGTGCCGTCATTCGGGCGCTGATCCAGACGCCGCACGGCCTGGTTAATTTCTACTCCACGCATCTCAGTGGCGACTCGGACCGACTCAATTTGAAACAAACCCGTGAGCTGGTTGCCTTTATCGACAAGTATCGTGGTGACGGCCCGGCGATCCTGGCCGGCGATTTCAATTTTTCCACTACCACTTCCGGCTCTCGTTATCTCGCCGAGCTCGGTTATGTCGATACCTTCAGGGTGGCGAACCCAGGTCGCAACAACGCCACTTGCTGCACCTGCATTGCGAAGGAATATCACAATTGGTTCGACGCTTGTCCGGAGAAATCTTTCCTCGGATCTGACGACCGTGTCTATCTGATCCCGGGCAGGATGTTTCGCGGCGAGGTACTGCGCGCCAATTTCATGATGTGGTCGCCGTTCCAATACGGCGGCAAATGGCTGTGGGCTTCGGATCACAAAGGAATAGAAAGCCAGATTCGCTTGTCTTCGCGGCCGGTCGATCTCGATCCCCGATCACTCGGGAGCGACCCATAGACCTGGATCACGCTCGGGTCTTACGACACAGCTGGCGGCAGAAAAGCGTTGATATGGGCAAGGAATTTTACCGCTCGCGTTAGCGCCTTACCCGTGGCGAATCGGCTTGCCGGCATTGATGCCGATCTGCCGGCGCCAAGGGTTCACCGGTATTGGCGGGTCGCGCGTGATGCCCGATTCTTTCAAATCATCGTTACTCCCTGTCGTGGGCATGCCATCGAGCCCTGTACCACTGCGTTCTGCCCATTGCCTTTCCCAGTTCGACCGCAACGACCGGCAGCAATGAACAGGCGGCGATCAGGCTCCGGTCGGCAACCGTCGGCGCGACGGTGTGCAACACGCGTTGCAATTTCGGCACGTGGACAGCAGCAGCGTGCAATAGCACGCAAGTCACGCTTGCCGCCTATAGCCCGCGATTGGAGAACACATTGCCGGAAAAGATCGATTGCGTCCGGGAACGGGTATTGAGGGCGTGCACAACCTGGCTGAGTGTCAGCGTCATAAAGACCAGCGTCGTCGCGCGGCGCAATCCGGCGCTGTCCGCGCCATGCCGATGAATGCCGATTTTGAACGCTGGCAAGGTCACTGCCGAAAGCAGAACGCCTTGCCAGACGATAAGTTTGGCGAAGCCGGCGGAGAGCTGCGTGTCCTTGGGATTACGCGGCGGGCGCTGCATGGCGTCCGGTGTCGAGGGGTCCAGTGCCAGTGCAAACGTCGGAACGATGTCGGCGATGAGATTGAGCCACAAGATTTGGAGCGCGGTCAGAGGCAGAGGTCAGCCCGCCAGCAAGGCGACAAATACCGTCAGAATTTCTGAACGATTGCAGGACAGGAGGTAATGAAGATATCGAAGAATACTGCCGTAAATGATCCAGCCCTGCTCTTCGCCGGTGAAGCGCCCGGCCCAGGCAATCTATTTATCATCGAGTCCGACGGTTCCTTTCGCGTCGCCGCCAAAGGCCTGTCCCTACCCAATGGTGCCGTTATCACGCCCGATGGCCGGCATTTTGTCGTCGCCGAATCCTTTGCCGGCAAACTCACTCATTTCGACCGCGCGGCGAACGGTGACTTGTCCAATCCACGCTGTTACGCCGAACTACCGGAGCGCGTTCCGGACGGCATCGGTCTCGATGTCGATGGCAATATCGGGGTCGCAGAATTCGGCGCCGGGCAGTTCTCGCTGATTGATACGCGCGGTGAGATGATCGCCATCGTCGTTGTGCGGCCCCATGCTGCGGTTGCCTGCCAGCTCGGCGGCACTGACGGCCGCACGCTCTACTGCCTGGTCTATCCCGGCCAGATCCCCGACATTGCGGCGAGCAATCAGCGCTGGCCGCATCGATGTCGCGCGGGTCACAGCGCGCGGCGCGGGCTCACCTTGGTAGCATTCGAAATTCGGGTCAGACGAATGTTTTCAGCGACCCGGTTCAGCCGCCAGCGCGCTCGGCCACATCCCCGCTCCGACTCGTACTGAAGCCTTCGTAGGCGTTCGCCGCGCCCGCGGCTATCTTTTCGCGGAATGCCGGCGCACCACCGGCGTAGAACAGGAACTGGCGCTTCTTGCCCTTCACGTTTGTCCCCATGAACCACGAGTCGGTCTTTGTGAAGATCAGGCCTTCGGTCAGCTCCGCAGCATGTTCAGCCCAGGCGCGCTCCATCTCGTCGCTGGTTTCGATGCGCTCGTAACCGCGTTCACGCATGTAGCCGAGACAGGCCGCGACCCATTCGGATACCACCTCCGCGCAGCGGGTGAAATTGCAGAACACCGCGCCGTTGATGATGAACAGGTTGGGAAAGCCGGCGGTCTGCAGCGTCAGGTAGGTGCTGGCACCGTCTTCGCGCCATTTCTCGCCGATCGAGCGGCCATCGGCGCCGCGGATGTCCATGCGCGTGAGCTCGCCGGTGATGGCGTCGAAGCCGGTCGCGTAGATGATGACGTCAAGCGGATGCTCGGCACCGCTTGCGAGCCTGACGCCGTTCTCGGTAATGCGGGCGATGGCATCGTGCTTGACGTCCACCAGCTTGACGTTGTCGCGGTTGCAGGTTTCGTAGTAGTTCGTCTCGAGGGGAATGCGCTTGGCGCCGAAGGGATGGTCCCTCGGCGTCAGGAGCTCGGCGACCTGCGGGTCCTTCACCCATTCGCGGATCTTCGATCGCACGAATTCGGCATAGTCCTCGTTCGCCTGCGGGTCGGTCATGATGTCGTGGAAGCAACCGCACAACTTGGTGAAGCCGGGCTGCGCCCAAATCTTCTCGTAGAAGGCGTAGCGTTCGGCCTGTGGCACGTCGAAGGTGCGGCGCGGATCGAAATCCTGCATGAAACTTGCGAAGGTCTTGTGGCAGCGCGCGAAGATCTCGTCGTACTCGGCCTTGATACGCGCCTGCTCTTCGTCCGTGATTGGTGCGTTGCGCAGCGGGCAGGCGTAGTTGGCCGAGCGCTGAAACACCGTCATGTGATCGCACTGTTCGGCGACAATCGGGATGAGCTGGATGGCGGTCGAGCCGGTACCGATCACGCCGACCCGTTTGCCACGGAAATCGACCTCCTCGTGCGGCCAGCGCGAGGTGTGGAAAGACCGGCCCTTGAAGTCGTTGACGCCTGGGATGTCGGGTAGCTGCGTAGCCGAGAGAATGCCGACCGCGGTGAGCAGGAAGCGCGCATTCGCGCGGCGACCGTCCTCAGTCTCGACGAGCCAGCGATTGCTGGCGTTGTCGAAATGCGCCGATTTCACCCGCGCGTTGAGATGGATATGGGGGCGCAGCCCAAACTTGTCGGCCACGAAATTGAGATAGCGTTCGGTCTCCGGCTGCGCCGAGTAGTGCTCCTTCCAGTTCCACTCCTGCAACAACTCCTTCGAAAAGCTGTAGCTGTAGGAATAGGACTCCGAGTCGAAACGCGCGCCTGTTTAGCGATTCCAGTACCAGGTGACGCCGGCGGCCTCGAAAATCTTCGCGGCAAAGCCGGCCTTGCGCAGGCAATAGAGTTGCTAGATGCCGGTGACGCCGGCGCCGATCACAGCGCAGTCGATGTACTCAACCTCCGCGTGAGGATGTGTGCCCGTGTCGCGCATTGCTTGAGTCATGATGCTCTCCTCCGTTATTCCTGGCGTAATCAACCGGCACTGGCCAGGCTTGCGGCCTCGCCGTTGTCGAAGCGTCCAAGGCGCAGCAGCTTGCCCGGGGTTGCACCGGTGCACTGGCCATCCTTGAACGTCACCACGCCGTTGACCATGACCCAACGATAACCCTCGGCGCGCTGTATGCGGCGCCACTCGTTGGCGGGGAAATCGCGGGCGACCTCGTAGTCCACCTCGGGGGTACGCTTCAGGTTCTGGAAGTCATAGACAATGATGTCGGCCGGCATGCCCTCGCGCAGGAAGCCGCGATCGCGCAGGCCGGCGGCTTGCGCCGGCAGGTAGCTCAAATGGAAGTGCGCCTGCTCGAGAGTCAGTTCACGCGTCTCGCGCACCAGCCACGCAATCATGTCCGTGGTGTAGGAGCCGCCCGTGAAGAACTTGGTGTGTGCGCCACCGTCGGAAATGCCGGGCAGAATGTGCTGGTTGCGTGCGAGTTCGCCGACCTTTTTCGGATCGGTACTGGACAGTTCCTTGGTGCGGAACAGCACCTTGAGATCGCCGGCGATGCCGATGTCGAGCATGACGTCGATATGGTGCTTGCCTTCAGCCTTGGCGATCTGGCCGAGGGTCTTGCCGACATAGTGCGCGAGCTCCGCGTGGCCGGGCGTGTCCTGCACTGTCAGCAAGACCCTCGGCCAGATCGCCAAGGCTGAAGGCAAGCACCATATCGACGTCATGCTCGACATCGGCATCGCCGGCGATCTCAAGGTGCTGTTCCGCACC
>JANOXY010000247.1:0-3114 GCA_031418675.1 Pseudomonadota bacterium | reverse complement strand
GCCTTGGCGAGCAGGGTTTTACCCGTACCGGGGGATCCGACCAACAGCACACCCCGCGGAATCTTACCGCCCAGCTTTTGGAACTTGCCCGGATCTTTCAGGAAGTCCACCAGCTCTTTGACCTCCTCCTTGGCTTCATCGACACCCGCCACGTCATTGAACATGACACGAACCTGGTCTTCGCCCAGCAAGCGCGCCCGGCTTTTGCCGAAGGACATGGCGCCACGCCCACCCGCGCCACCTTGCATCTGGCGCATAAGGTATATCCAGACCGCAATCAGGAGCAGGAAGGGGAACCAGGAGATGAAGATCTGCATCAACAGGCCTTGACGATCCGGGGCCTGAGCTTCGATGCGGACATTGTTATCAAGCAGGGTGCCGATGAGCGGGCTGTTGTCCGTTTCGGGGCTATAGGTGTACAGATGCGAGCCGTCTTGCATCTGAATCTCGATGGTTTGGCCGTCAAGCGTAACCTTCGCCACGCGTCCACTCTTGGCCTCGGTCACGAAATCCGAATAGTCGACCTGCCGTGAAGCGCTGTGACGTGGGGTAAAGTTCTGGAAAACCAGCATCAGCACCAGGGCGATGACGATCCAGAGCACAAGATTTCTAGCCATAAATAGCCTTGTTTACTTCCTTCAAACCAGCGCTGCCTGGCATCACTTGCCGGGCAACTGGGCAGCTCTGGGGGCGAAAAAACTATATACCATATTGTTTTGCCACGACATAAAACTCCCGCGAGTGGGCACGTGAGGCTTCGGGCTTGCGTCGCGAAACCTGTCGAAAGCATGACTTCATACGTTTCACGACCAGTTCTGTATCGGCAAACTGGAACAATTTGATTAACAGACCACCCCCCGGGCGCAGGAGTTCAGCCGCCAGCTCGAGGGTGATCTCCGCCAGCTCGACCATGCCTGCTTCGTCCACATCCTTCAGCCCGGTGATATTGGGGGCCATGTCAGACATTACAAGGTCGACCTTGCCACCTACTGCCTCCACCACCTGCGCACGCACCGCCGGGTCGCGGCAATCGCCATGGATGAAGGTCGCGCCGGCAATGGCTTCCATCGCGAGGATGTCGAGAGCGATTATCTTGCCCCGGGGGCCAGCCATCTCAACCGCAACCTGGGTCCAGCCGCCGGGACTGGCTCCCAGGTCGAGCACGGCGGCACCGGGACGGATGAGCTGGTCCTTCTGCGCAAGCTCTTGAAGTTTGTAAGCGGCCCGTGAGCGATAACCCTGCTGATCGCGCTGCTTTACAAAAGGGTCGGACTGTTGCCGTTGCAGCCAGCGGCTGCTGGAACTGCGGCGCGCCACGCTAGAGGTAGCGGACGCCGAGGATTTCGTACTCTATGTCGCCGCTCGGCGCCTTAACCACGACAGCGTCGCCCTCGCTCTTGCCAATCAAGGCGCGGGCAATGGGGGAATTGACCGAAATCATGCGCGCTTTGACGTCGCCTTCGTCTTCGCCGACGATTTTCCAAGTAACGGTCTCGTCCGTCTCGACATTGCAGAGTTCGACGGTCGCACCGAACACCACTCGGCCCTGGGCATTAAGCTTGGTGACATCGATGATCTCGGCGTTGGAAAGCTTGCCTTCGATATCGGCGATCCGCCCTTCGTTGAAGCTCTGCTGCTCGCGTGCGGCGTGATATTCCGCGTTTTCCTTCAGATCGCCATGGGCGCGGGCCTCGGCGATAGCGGCGGTGATGCGCGGCCGATCTTCGCTTTTGCGGCGCTGCAGTTCTTCGCGCAGACGCTGAGCACCCTGAGCGGTCATAGGCGTCTTGTTCACTACTTACACTCCCGATGCAGATCCTGCAGACGGCGGACATCGCCTGTGCCGGTATCGGCCAGCGCCATCACCGCTGCGTGGGCGCCGGCCATCGTCGTAGTGTAGGCGACTCGATGACTAAGAGCGCTGGTGCGAATCATGTAGGAATCGCCGATCGCCTGCTTGCCCTCGGTGGTATTGATAATGAGGTCAATCTCATCACTTTTGATCATGTCGACGATGTGGGGCTGGCCCTCGCCAACCTTGTTGATCCGCTGACATTCCACCCCAGCCGCGTGTAGGGCCGCTGCCGTGCCTTCGGTAGCGATGATGCTGAAGCCCTGCTCGACAAGCAGATGCGCAAGTTCGATAGCGGCAGGTTTGTCGTCGTCGCGCACACTGAGAAATGCGTTGCCGGTAGTAGGTAGCGCCATGTTGGCCGCCTGCTGAGCCTTGCCAAAAGCCTCGCCAAAGGTCGCGCCTATGCCCATCACTTCGCCGGTCGATTTCATTTCCGGGCCGAGCAAGGGATCCACGCCAGGAAACTTTACGAAGGGGAAGACTGCTTCCTTAACCGAGTAATACGGTGGCGTACGTTCGTTGGCGGCGTTTTGCGTGACTAAGGATTCGCCAAACATGCAACGTGCTGCAACGTAGGGCAGCGACAAGCCTATGGCTTTGGAAACGAATGGCGCAGTACGCGAGGCGCGCGGGTTGACCTCGAGCACGTAGATATCCTCGCCCTGGATGGCGAACTGGGTATTCATCAAGCCAATCACATTGAGTCCGCGTGCCATGATGCCAACCTGGCGGCGCAGTTCATCCTGCATGGCCGACGTCAGCGTGTGGGGCGGCAGGGCACAAGCCGAGTCACCGGAATGCACGCCAGCCTGCTCAATGTGCTCCATAATGCCGCCGATCAGGACTTCCTTGCCGTCGCAGATCGCATCCACATCCACTTCAATAGCGGCCTCGAGGAAATGATCGAGCAAGACCGGCGAGTCGTTGGAGACCGCCACTGCGGCATGCATGTAGCGCTCGAGGTCGCGCTCGTTGTATACAATTTCCATTGCACGACCGCCCAGCACATAGGACGGTCTGACCACCAGCGGATAACCAATCTCAGCCGCGCGTGCAGAAGCCTCGGCGGTGTGGCGCACGATGCGATTAGGTGGCTGGCGTAAACCTACGCGCTCAATGAACTGCTGGAAGCGCTCGCGATCTTCCGCCAGATCGATGGAATCGGGCGAAGTGCCAATGATCGGTACGCCCGCGCGCTCCAGCGCGCGAGCAAGTTTGAGTGGCGTCTGTCCGCCGAACTGCACAATCACGCCGTAAGG
>JANOXY010000246.1:0-12766 GCA_031418675.1 Pseudomonadota bacterium | reverse complement strand
TAACAATGCAGTATCGCTCCCGTTTTCATTGCCGGTGGGCCGCATGGCACCGGCATCGATCATTCATCGCCGTTACGCTGGTGCTGGCGGTGTTCTATGGCGCCACTGCCAGCGCCGGCTCCGGCAGAGTCAACGCTCCTTCTCCTACCCTCCGCGTTCTCAAATTAAAACAACAAGAAATCAATCTTCCGCACCGGGACAGCGCCGGCGAATTTGGCATGCTTGCCGATTTTGCGCGGCGCCAGGGCATGAACATTCAATGGATAGAGGCCGACCGGCCCGACGAACTCTACAGTCTGCTCGGCCGCGGTGAGGGGGATGTGATCGCCACCGATCTGTCTCCCACGCAGAGTCGCTCTGCCGGCTTGTTACCCAGTCTGTCGATGGGTTCCTTTCGTTACTACGCTTTTGGGCGCGAAGAACTGAACGCCGCCGACCCGCGCGCTTTGCAGGGCTTGCGTGTTGCCATCAGCACAGCATCGCCCTTGTGGCCCTATTTCGAACAACTGCGAAAGCGCTTGCCGGGCATCGTGCCGGTGCTGATGCCCAACGGCACGTCGCGCGAAACCCTGCTCGCGGGTGTTGCCGACGGCCATTTTGACGTGGCGATCGTGCCGGTGCGCACGAGCGAAAAGCTGCTGACGGAGCATCCAGGCTTAAAAACCTTGTTTGAGCTGTCGGATCAGAACCAGGTGGTGTGGTATTTCCCGCCGCAAAGCGGCGCGTTACGCGACGCACTCAACTCCTACATGCGCCGCTTCCACGCCGCTGTGTTGTCGCCACAGACCGACTACGGCGACCTGGTCGCGATCAAGCAGCGAGGCCTGTTGCGGGCCATTACCCGCATCGATGCGCAAAACTATTTTGTGCGCAACGGGCGGCCGGCTGGCTTCGAATACGAGATGGTTGAGCTGTTTGCCCGTGAGCACAACCTGCGGGTGGAGTATGTCGTTGCCGATACCGACCAGCAGATGCTGGAGTGGCTGCACAACGGTGTCGGGGACATGATAACCACTCGCGTGCGGGCGCTTGACGCCCTTGCCGATGGGACGCTCGCCCAATCCCGCAGCTATTTTCATTCGGCCTCAGTGCTGGTTGCTCGCCCGGGCGGGCAGCTCCAAGACCTGCGGGCCTTGGCCGGCAAACGGGTGGCGGTGTTCGGCAATAGCGTCGAGCATCGAGCGCTGTCGGAATTGGTGGCGAGCGGCATTCCTGCCCAGGTGGTGGTCATCAATCCTGGCACGCCGCCGACCTATCTGGCCGAACAACTGGAGAATTGGTCGGTGGACGCAGCCATCGTCGATGCCCATCTGATCGCTGACCTGCGTGCCGCCCACCCCTTACTCGAAGCCTGTATGTCGGTGCCCACCTCCTATCACTATGTGTGGACGCTGCGGGCCCAGACCAATGGTTTGCTGCGCGCCGTAGACGGTTTTATACGCAATGAATTTGGCTCGGAAACCTACGAAGTGCTGGCACAACGTTACTTCGACGAACCGCGCTTCTCCTATATCAGTGGCCTGGCCCGCTTGTCTCCCTACGACAAACTGGTGCGCCATTACGCCGACACATACGATTTCGACTGGCGTCTGATCGTCGCTCAGATGTATCTCGAGAGTCAGTTTGATCCCGCTGCCCGATCGGCGGGCGGGGCGCTTGGACTCATGCAACTGACACCCGATACGGCGCGCTCCATGGGTGTAGCCAATCCCTTCGATCCGGCGGCCGGGATCCGCGGTGGCATTCGGTATCTGGATAAGTTGCGCAGCTATTTCGAAGTGGGCCTGCCGCCGCGCGAACGAACCTGGTTTGCTTTGGCTGCATATAACGCCGGACCGACGCGGGTGGTTCAGGCACGCGAGCGGGCCGCGGCCGCGGGACTGGACCCCAACCGCTGGTTTGGTAGTGTAGAAACCATGATGGGACGCATGCCAAATCAGCGCGCCATCGGTCCTTACCGGGAGGCCGTGGACTACGTGCGGGCCATCCGCTCGCTCTACAACACCTACAACCGCCAGCACGAATCGCTGACCGCCGGGATAGAGCGCGCCATTGTGACGCCGCGCAGCTGAGCTTGCGCTAGAGGTGTGCCTGGTAGCGGGTCGGGTCGACCACACCCGCAACGCGGAATCCTTCCCTACGTAACCGGCAAGCATCACAAGCCCCACAGGCGCGGCTATCGGTGTCGGGCTGATAACAACTCACGGTGGCGGCGTAATCCACGCCTAGCTCCATACCGAGCTTGATGATGGCGGCTTTGCTCAGGTGCTGAAGGGGTGTGCGGATGCTGAAGGCTCGGCCTTCCACCCCGGCGCGGGTGGCAAGACCCGCAAGGCGTTCAAATGCAGCGATAAATTCCGGGCGGCAGTCGGGATAACCGGAATAATCGACGGCGTTAACACCGATATAAAGCTCGTGTGCTTCCAGCACTTCACACCAGCCCAGGGCAAGCGCCAGCATCACGGTGTTACGGGCGGGGACATAAGTACTGGGTATGCCCGGGCTCGCCGTGGTGGGGACTTCGATAGCCGTGTCGGTCAAAGCCGAGCCGCCGAACTGGCCGAAGTCGACATGCACAACACGGTGTTGGCGTGCGCCGCACACGCGGGCCAGGTGTGCGGCGGCATCGAGTTCAGCACGATGGCGCTGGCCGTAGTCGACGCTCAAGGCGTAGCAGGCGCGGCCATCGGCCCGCGCCTGGGCCAGCACCGTGGCGGAGTCCAGACCACCTGACAACAAGACCACCGCTCGCACCTCAGCGGCCTGGTTCATTGCCCCACAGCACCTTATGCAATTGGACCTGCATACGCACCGGCAGGCGGTCCGCCAGAATCCACTCCGCGAGCGTGCGCCCGGCGAGCGTCTCAAAGCTGGGAGAGAACAGCACTTCGACACCGGCTGCCAGTGACATCTGTGCGACGCGGGCGCAGCTCCATTCGTAATCATTGCGATCGCAGATCACAAACTTGAGCTGATCTCCCGCGCGCAGATGCGCAAGGTTGGACCACAGGTTGCGCGATTCTTCGCCCGACGCCGGCGTTTTGATATCGACCACCTGCATCACGCGCGGATCGACACCCGTCAGATCGATGGCGCCGCTGGTCTCAAGGGACACTTGGTAGCCCGTACCACACAAGCGCCTAAGTAAATGTAAGGTGGTCGGCTGAGCGAGCGGTTCACCGCCCGTCACCGTGACATGTTTGACGCCGTAGTCGTCCACGCGCGCGAGTATGGTGTCCAGGGTCAGTCGTTCACCGCCAGTGAAGGCGTAGGCGGTATCGCAGTAGTGGCAGCGCAGTGGGCAGCCCGTGGTGCGTACGAAGACTGTTGGCAGGCCGACGGTGGTCGACTCACCCTGAATAGAAAGAAAGATCTCAGTGATGCGCAGGGCATCGGTTTCGGTCGACGGTGCAACCGCCCGGGCCGCCTGCGGCACGCGCCTTGGCATGCGCTGACTCAGGGCGCTTTGGCGCGCAAGCGCTGCAGCCGCTGATCGGCAAGTTGTGCGGCGGCTGAATCCGGGTAGTCGCGCATGAGCTGAATAAGGATCTGCGCTGCTTCATCACGCCGTCCGAGCTCGTCGAAGCTGTAGCCGATTTTGAGGCGCGCCTGCGCCTGTTTCTGACTTTCGGGGTAATTGGCGATCAGATTCTGATACTGGGTAATCGCCGGCTCGAACCTGCGTGTGACGTAATAGGCCTCGCCCACCCAGAACTGCGCGTTATCCGCATACTGGCCATTGGGATACTGCTGCAGATAGCTGGTGAAACCTTTAATCGACTGGTCGTACTGGCCGGCTTTCAGCAGTGCAAAGGCGTCGCGGTAAGCGGCTTCCGATTCCGGCGTTTCACTGCGGGCATCAGCGGCCAGCGAGGCAGCGGGCGCCACCAGCATGCCGTCGTCGTCGGGTGCGTTGCGCGAGATCACCGTCGGCTCGGACGGCGTGATGCGCATCCGGCCGGGGGGGGGATCATTGGGCGACAGCACCATGGTCGGGCGTTGCATCGTCGGCGCTTGCATCTCAGCCGCCGCTTCGTCGCTGGCGTCGATGGCGTCCTCGATAGGTATCACCCTGCGTTCAACGCGCTGCGGGCGCGTCATCTCGACGGCCATGGACTGCTCCGAGGGTTTGCCGGCGACGGCTACATCGGTTGGCGAATCGAGCGTCGATAGCGGCGGGTCCGATGGCACACCGGCACTGCCGACGCTACCACCCTGTTCGAGCATGCTCAGGCGCCGGTCGTTATCGGCATAGGCCTCGCGTTGCGCTTTACGCGCCTGCTCCAGGGTGAAAGCTTGGTTTTCCAGCTCACCGCGCAACTGGCGCACTTCCTGCTGTAACGCTTCGATCTGCTTGGACAATTCGATCAGGCCGGATCCGCTCAAGGTGCGCTCAAGCTTGCTCAAGCGTGCGGCGACGGCGAGCTCATCCTGGTTGGCCGACCAGGTCGGCGCGGCCATGCCTATCAAGCACAACCCAAGCACCGCGCGCCGCCGGGCAACACGCCAACTCAACACGTTGTGCTTGGGCCCAGCCACCGCGGCTACCCGGATCAGTAGACGAGCTCGGCGCGACGATTTTTCTCGTACGTCGAGTCGTCGTGGCCGTCGATAGCCGGGCGTTCTTCACCATAGCTGACGGTCTTGATCTGGCCTGCTGAAGCGCCGAGCAAAACCAGCTGCTTGCGCACCGCCATAGAACGATGCTCGCCGAGTGCCAGGTTGTATTCCCGCGACCCGCGCTCATCGGCATGACCCTCGACGGTCACGGTGGTCGACGGGTTGGCGGTCAGATAGGCAGCATGGGCGGCCAGGGTATCGCTGAAGTCAGCGCGGATATTGGCGCTGTCGTAATCAAAGTAGATCACACGCACCGCGAGCGGGCTGTTGGGATCATTCAATGCGCCGCCCGCCACGCTGCTGCCGTCACCTAAACCCTGACTCGCAGCGCCATCGGCACCAGCCGTGCCACGGTCCTCGACCCGCGCACCGCTCTGGGCGGTGTCATTCTTGGCCTTGTGCGAGCTGCAGGCGGCCAACATGAGGCTGGCGGCCACGACCAACAGCACTTTCAGGATGCTCCCTTTCATTTCATTCTCCCGTTGTGAGTTCATTGCTTGCCGTGTTGTGCACGGATTGTTTTGTGGATGATTCTTGTTGTCGCATTCGTTATGCCTGCATCAGGCTTGGGTTTCCCTATCGCCCGGCGTGATGGGACAACGATGCGTTCGACTCTGTGGTTAATCGGCCCGAGACCCAACCCACCATCGACTAGTTCCGGAACGGGCCCCAGGCCGGCTCCCGCACTTCGCCGCGCTGCATGGCCATACGTGGGCCGGCACGACCATCGACGGAGATTGCTGCGAGCTCGGTGCCACGCCCGGCCATTGTCGCATAAATTATCATATCGCCGTTTGGCGCGAAGCTCGGCGACTCGTCCAGAGACGACGTGGACAGCACGTCAAAACTATTGGTTGCGAGATCGAGCAAACCGATACCAAAGCCACCTTTACCGCCATGTACCAACGCGAGCTTCTTGCCGTCGGCCGAGATGCGCGCGCGGGAGTTGTAGTTACCCATATTGAAGGTCACACGTTGCGGTGTGCCACCATCGATACTCATGCGGTAGATCTGCGGGCCGCCACCACGATCGGACGTGAAGTAAATCTGACGCCCATCGGGTGAGTAGACACCTTCGGTGTCGACCGATGCGTGATAGGTCAAGCGGGTCAGCTGGCGCGACGCAAAGCTGTATGTGTAGATCTCGGGATTGCCATCGCGGGACAGGGTGACCACCAGCCGCTGACCATCCGGTGAGAACGATGGTGAACTATTGATACCCGAGCCGGACACAACTTTCTCACGCTTGCCGGTGCGGATGTCCTGGACATAGATGGCTGAATTTCGGTCTTCGAATGACACGTAGGCGAGGCGCGAGCCATCGGGCGCCCAGGCCGGCGACATCAAAGGCAGCTTCGATTCGAGAATGGTGCGCGGGTCGTAACCGTCCGCATCAGCCACCTGCAAACGAAACAACGAGTCCTTCTTCGAAGCGCGCTCGACAGTCACGTAGGCAATACGTGTCGCAAACGCGCCTTTGCGGTGCAGAAGCGTTTCGTAAATGAGGTCACTGATGTGGTGGGCCGTGAGCCGCATGTTCTCGGGCGAGGTGGGAATACGAAAGCCAAGCAACTGATTACCTTTGAACACATCAATGACGCGGAACTCGACCGCGAAGCTACCGTCACCGTTAGGTACGACCTTGCCCAATACCAGATTTTCCTGGCCAAGTACGCGCCAGTCTTTGAAATTGACCTCGGTGAAGCTGGTCGGCCTGGACGGCATGTCGGCGGGCGGCATCGGGTTGAACTGACCGCTGCGCTCGAGATCGGAACGGATCACGGCTGCGATGTCGACGGAACCGCTGTCGCCAGCGCTGGCAAAGGGCACGACAGCAATCGGGAGTGCAGATTTGTTGCCACCCTTGATGGTGAATCGGAGTTCGGCTTCCTGGGCAGCAACCCACTGGCTCGTCACAACACAGGCAAACATCGCAAGCAGCAAGCGCTGCACGACAGGCCTAAGCGTTCGCAAATATTTCAAAAGAAAAACTCCTCAATGGATGAATTCTGAGCGAACTCGCGGGGGCATACACTCATAGATCTTTAGGATCGAAATCTAATGTGAATTTGCGTAAGCGATTCATTAAGCGTGGTTCAGTCGGGAATGGTAGCGGTGCGGCTTTGCGCACGGCGTTTTCCGCCTGACGGTCGAAGGTCGGATCACCGCTCGATTTTACGATTTCAACGCCGCCTACCTCACCGCCGGGAACTATAGTAACTCGCAGTGTGCAGACCAGCTCTTCCATGCCCGGCAGTACCGTCCAGGAGGCGCGGATGCGACGCACTATCGCGTTCTGATACTGCTCGATCTCCGAAGCATCGGCACTCGCTTGGGCCGCGTCGGCTTCCGCCGCCTCTGCTGCGGCGATCTCATCGGCCAAAGCTTTTTTCCGCTCGGCTTCCGCCGCTTCCTCAGCCTCGTGTTTGGCGTCTTCCGCGGCTTTTTTCTTCTTCTCAGCATCAGCCGCTTTTTTCTTTTCCGCCTCGGCGGCTTTCTTTTTCTCGGCTTCGGCCAAGTCCTTCTTCTTCTGTGCCTCAGCCTGCTTTTGTTCCTCAGCTTTTTTCTTGTCCTGAATCTTCTTTTCTTCGAGCTTCTTCTGATCGGCTTTTTTCTTCTGATCGGCGAGTTCGCGCTTTTGTGCTTCGGCCTTTTGTTTGGCCTCGACGGCCTCGGCTTTGGCTTGTTCGGCTTCTTTACGTTGAACTTCCTTTTCTTCCTTGAGTTGCTCCTGTTCAGCCTTCAGCTCTTTGATGCGCTGTTCTTCGGCCTTGCGCTTCTGTTCGGCTTCACGCACCTGGCGCTCGGCCTCCTTGGTTTTGCGATCTTTTTCGGCCTGCGCCTGGGCTTCCCGCGCCTGAATTTTTTTGACCTCGTCATCCACCGCCTTGCTGTCGACAACGGTGGCTTTCATGACACTGCCCGTCGGTTGGCTGGTGACCGGCGCTTGGCTGCAAAAATCGATACCGAACAACAGCAGGCCCAGCAGCAGACTATGCAGCAGCACGGACAACACGACGGATTTGCGCGGCATCATGATCTTAATTCCGGACTGCGGCCGGCACTCAACGCTGCGCCTTGGCGGCGGGTGGATCGGTGCGCAGGCCAACACTGCCCACGCCAGCGGCCGTCAATGCGGTTAAAGCGCGCACCACGTCGCCATAGTCGGCGCCATTGTCACCGCCGACATAAATCTGCGTGTTGGGCTTGTACTTCATGACAGCCGAGACGCGCGTGACCAAGGTTTCTTCGTCTACCGGCTGCTCGGGATCCTCGCCAATATCGACGTAGAGTTTGCCCTCGCGATCGACCGTCACATTGACCGGCTCGTTCTCACTCGAATCCACCACCTGGGACGGCGCCTGCGGCAATTCCACCTGCACACTCTGGGTGACCAGGGGCGCGGTGATCATGAAGATGATGAGCAGCACCAGGGTCACGTCGATATAGGGCACGACGTTGATTTCCGCCATCACCTTTTTGCGTCCGCGCCGCGAGCGACCTTCTGAAACTCCACCTGCCATGGTATTGCGCTCAGTCGTGCGCCTGACGGCGCAGGATGGCAAGGAATTCCTCGGCAAAAATGTCGTAGCGACCGAAGATGCGATCGATGTCGCTGGCGAAGCGGTTATACGCCACCACCGCCGGTATCGCCGCAAACAGGCCCATCGCAGTGGCCACCAGCGCTTCGGAAATGCCCGGTGCCACCATCGCCAGTGTGGCCTGATGCACATTGCCTAAGGACTGGAAGGAATTCATGATGCCCCACACGGTGCCGAACAGTCCGACATAGGGACTGATGGAGCCGATAGTGGCCAGAGTCGGTAGATGATTCTCCAGCGACTCGAGTTCGCGATTCACAGTAACCTTCATGGCGCGGCCTGCGCCGTCCAGAATATCGGTGGCGTCCAGACCACCGCGTTTGCGCAAGCGCGCGAACTCCCTGAAGCCCGATTCGAAGATACGCTCCATGCCAGTGGCATCCTCGGTTTGGGCCGCAACGCGATTGAACAGGCGGGTGAGATCTTCGGTCGACCAGAATTCGTCCTCGAACGCCGCAATCTCGCGCTTGGCTATTTGCATTTGGCGACGCTTGCCGAAAATCAGGGTCCACGAGGACACGGAAGCCGCCAGTAGCAGCAGCATGACGAATTTGACTAGCGCGCTGGCGCCTAGAATCAGATTCGCAATCGAAAGGTCAGTCTCCACCTGTGAAGATCTCCATCATGTGTGCGGGAATGCGGCGAGGTTGCAAGGATAGATGGGTGACGCAGGCCACCACGTTATGTGCCGTACAGAATATGTTACCTAGCCGATCGGTAATGACCTGGGCGAAATCCAGGCTCGCTCCGCGCAGCTTTTCGAGCGTTGACCGCACCACGAGTTCATCGTTAAAACGCGCAGCACGCTTGAAGGCCAAGGTCGATGCGGTAATCACGAAAACCACACCATGCTCGCGCGCCAGGGCATCCTGTTCAAAGCCAAGTGCGCGCAACCACTCGGTGCGAGCGCGTTCCATGAAGCGCAGATAATTGGCGTGGTAGACGATGCCTGCTGCATCGGTGTCCTCGTAATAAACCCTGACCGGCCATAGGAAACCATCCTTGACCGTTGCGCGCTGCCCGGCTGTAGCGCTCACTCGCTACCCTCGAACAAATCCGGGATCGCGCGCACCGATGACGGCACTTCCAGGCCGAAATGCAGCCAAGCCGAACGCGTGGCAACGCGACCACGGGCGGTACGCATCAAAAAACCCTGCTGGATCAAATACGGCTCGATGACGTCTTCGATAGTGCCGCGTTCTTCACCGATAGCGGCGGCGAGGCTATCAACACCAACCGGGCCACCGTCGAATTTCTGCATGATGGCCAGCAGTAGTTTACGGTCCATGACATCGAAGCCGTGCATGTCAACGTTCAAGAGATCAAGCGCGCGTGAGGCGACCTCGGTAGACAGTACACCGTCTGCCTTAACCTGAGCGTAATCGCGCGCGCGCCGCAACAGGCGGTTGGCGATACGCGGTGTACCGCGCGAGCGACGCGCGAGTTCCTGGGCACCACCGGCTTCAATGGGCACGCCGAGAATCTTGGCAGCGCGACGTATGATGGTGGCCAAATCGGCTTCTGAGTAAAACTCCAGCCGCTGCACGATGCCAAATCGATCGCGCAGCGGCGAGGTCAGCAAACCTGCGCGTGTCGTTGCACCGACCAGGGTAAATTTCGGCAGATCAAGCTTGATGGCGCGCGCCGCCGGGCCTTCGCCGATCATGATATCGAGCTGATAGTCCTCCATCGCGGGGTAGAGGATTTCTTCAACCACCGGCGACAGGCGGTGGATCTCGTCGATGAACAACACATCGCGCGGCTCGAGATTGGTCAGCAGCGCGGCAAGATCACCGGCGCGCTCCAGCACCGGGCCCGAGGTCTGGCGCAGGTTCACTCCCAGTTCGTTGGCGATGATGTGGGCGAGCGTGGTTTTGCCCAGGCCCGGTGGGCCGAAGATCAATACGTGATCGAGTTGCTCGCCACGCTGACGCGCGGCACCGATGAAGATCTCCATCTGCTCATGCACTGCCGGCTGGCCGATGTAGTCAGCCAGCAGCCGCGGACGGATGGAGTCTTCGAGTTGCCCATCGTCGTGATTAAGACTGGCGGTGATCAGGCGATCGGCGTCAGACATCGCTAGGCTGTCCTGCGGATGGCGTCAGTGCGATTGTCACTTTGGTGCCAGACTTTTCAGCACGACGCGAATGATCTCTTCGCTCTTCATGCCCTCGGTATCCAGACCGTGCACAAAGCGACTCGCCTCATGGGGTTTGTAGCCCAATGCGATGAGCCCGCTGATGGCATCGGCTGCCGCATCGGCAACCCGTGTCTGGGTACTGGTTGTTGTTACCCGCAGGCCCGGCTCGACACGCTCAACACGGTCGCGCATTTCGATAATCATGCGCTCGGCGGTTTTTTTGCCGACCCCGGGCAAGGCGGTCAGCCGCGCGGTATCACCAGCATGCACACATTCGGCGAAAGCATCGGCGTCCATGCCCGACAAAATCACCAGCGCCATCTTGGTGCCAACCCCGTTGACCTTGAGCAGACTGCGAAACAAGGCGCGTTCGCTTTCCGAGACGAAGCCATACAGCAGATGGGCATCCTCACGCACCGTGAGATGGGTATAGAGCGAGACCTTGTGGTTCAACTCTGGCAGCGCCCAGATGGTGGTCATGGGGGCTTCGATTTCGTAGCCGATGCCATTGCATTCAATAATGATCTGCGGCGGGCGCATTTCGATGAGAATGCCGGTAATGCGTCCGATCATGGCCGCGCCCCAGCCAGTGCGATGCGCGCTTTGCCGTCGCGCATGGCGCCGTGGCACAGCGCGGCGGCCAGCGCGTCGGCTGCATCCGCGGTCGGGGTGGTGTTCAGGCCGAGCAGAAATTTCACCATGTGCTGCACCTGGACCTTGTCGGCATGACCGCGACCAACCACGCTTTGTTTAATTTGGGTCGCGGAGTATTCATGTACCGCAACACCCGCGCGCCGCGCCGCAACCATGGCAACACCGCGGGCGTGGCCGAGCTTCAGTGCTGAATCCACATTGCGGTTTAAAAAAACCTTTTCAACGGCGGCTTCAACCGGACCGAAGGCCGCGATGATGTCCGACAATTCGTCATACAGCTGCACCAGACGCTCGTCGAAGCCGCCGTCGGTATTGAGACGGATGCAACCGCAGGTCACGTATTCGGTGCGTTGGCGAACGGTGCGTATCACGCCATAGCCGGTCACTCTGGAGCCCGGATCGATGCCGATGATGACGGTCAATGGTGCAATCGGTGCCGCTCAGGCGCCGAGGGAAGCCATGATTTCGTCGGAGATGCTGGCGTTTGAATAGACCTTTTGAGTGTCGTCCAGGTCCTCCAGCATATCCAACAGACGTACCATCTTCTGCGCGTTGTCTGCATCGAGTTCGCTTTGCGTGGCGGCGCGCATCGTCACTTCGGCACCTTCCGGCTCGAGACCGGCGGCTACCATGGCATCCTTCACGTCACTGAATTGCTCAGGCTCGGTCAAAACTTCGATCCATCCATCGTCGTGCACGATGACATCGTCGGCGCCGGCTTCAAGCGCTGCGGTCATCACAGCGTCCTCATCGGTGCCGGCCGGAAAATCGAGCAGGCCCACTTTTTTGAACAGATAGGCTACCGAACCATCTGTGCCGAGATTACCACCGCATTTCGAGAAGGCGTGGCGCACTTCGGCAACGGTGCGATTGCGGTTGTCGGTCATGCAATCGACGATCACCGCGACGCCGCCTGGGCCATAACCTTCGTAGCGGATCTCCTCGTAGTTGTCGGCTTCCGTATCACCGGCACCGCGTGCCACAGCACGCTCGACGGTGTCCTTGGTCATGTTGGCATTGAGCGCATCGTAAATCGCCGCGCGCAGGCGCGGGTTCGAGGTGCTATCACCACCACCGGTGCGGGCGGAGACAGTGATTTCTCGAATTAAACGCGTGAACAGCTTGCCGCGCTTGGCGTCCTGCTTGCCCTTGCGATGTTTTATGTTGGCCCATTTACTGTGTCCGGCCATGGCTCACCCGCGGTAAATCCTGTGCTGTGAAATGGAGAGCGCTATTGTCGCAAATCATGCGCTGCGTTGCAGCGACCAAGGGTGCTCAAGCGTCGTTGTTGCTCATCACGACGCGTTGACGCTCGGCGGCAAAGTCGAGCAGACGCTTGATCGGGCGACGCGCCCGTGCCGCGATGTCCTCCGGCACGTGCACTTCGTTGGCACCGGTGGCGAGCACATGGCGCAGACCACGCAGACCGTTCATCGCCATCCACGGACACTCAGCACAGCTCTTGCAGGTCGCGCTTTCACCCGCGGTGGGTGCGGCGATGAGCCGCTTGCCTGGCGCGGCCAGCTGCATCTTGTGAAAGATGCCCTTGTCGGTGGCGACGATGAATTCCTGCGGCGCTGAGGTCCTGACCTCGTTGATGAGGCCCGATGTCGAACCGACATAATCGGCCTGTTCGATGACCGAAGGTGGTGACTCGGGATGCACCAGTACGCGCGCGGCGGGGTGGGCAGCGCGCAGGGCTGCCAGTTCAACACCCTTGAATTCCTCGTGCACGATGCAGGCACCATTC
>JANOXY010000245.1:0-2957 GCA_031418675.1 Pseudomonadota bacterium | reverse complement strand
CCCCACCCGCAGGCCCTGGCGCTGCTGATGGTGTCCGATCCTGAACGGGTGGAGTTCACGCTGCGCGCGATGGCGGCCGGCGGATTGTTCGACCATGTTGGTGGTGGCTTCTTTCGTTATTCCACCGACGACAGCTGGACCATCCCCCATTTCGAAAAAATGCTGTACGACAACGCCGCCCTGTTGTCCCTCTATAGTGAAGTTGGCGCGAGCCGTGGGCGAGCTGATTTGTGCGTGATCGCCAGTGCCGTCGCAACCTGGTTGCAAACCGAAATGCAGGATGCAGCCGGTGGCTTCCATGCCAGCATTGATGCCGACGCAGCGGGTGAAGAAGGCAGTTATTACGTGTGGAGCCAAGCTCAGGTGGCGAGCTTGCTCGGCGACACCTACCCCGAGTTTGCGCAGTGTTACGGCCTCACCACGCCCGCGAACTTCGAAGGCCACTGGCATCTGCGCCGGCGGGCACCGGCGCCCGATACGGTGCTGCCGGCCGTGTCAGCACCGCTGCAGGAGGCATTGCAGATCCTGTACGCCGCCCGCAGCCAGCGCAGCGCGCCAGCCCACGACGACAAGATCCTGACCGCCTGGAACGCGCTCACCATTTGCGCCCTGGCACGCAGCGGCCGTCTGCTCGCGCGTCCGGCCGACATCGTGTCGGCGAGCCGTGCCCTGGATTTTCTCGTCGCCCACCATTGGCGTGATGGTCGTCTGCTCGCAACCAGCCGCGGCGGTATCGCGAGTCTGGTCGCTTATCTCGATGATTACGCTTTTCTGCTCAGCGCGGTGCTGGAACTGCTGGCCTGTCGCTGGCGCCGCGCCGATCTCGATTTTGCCCTGGCGCTGGCGGAGGTGCTGCTCGCTGAATTCGAAGACGTGCAACACGGCGGTTTTTATTTCACAGCCCACAGCCATGAACAGCTGCTGGTGCGAGTGCGCAGCTTCAGCGACGACGCACTACCCGCCGGCAGTGTAGTGGCGGCACAGGGACTCTTGGAGCTATCGCACCTGGTGGGCGAGATGCGCTACCGCGACGCCGCGCTGCGCGCCCTCAGCGCGGCCACCCAGGCTGCGCAAACCGCGTCCCACAGCCACGCCAGTGCACTGCTGGCGAACCATGTCGTGGCAGCGGACCCGCCCTATGTGATCCTGCGTGGTGATGATGAGCAGCAACTGAGCGCCTGGTGCCAACTCATCGCAGCGCAGCTCGGTCCAGCGCTACGGTGTCAGATCATCCCGAGCAGCGCGGAAAATCTGCCGGGCTTGCTGGCGGCGCGCCGGCCTGCGTCCGATGTTTTTGTCACGGCCTATGTTTGTCGCGGTCAGCGTTGCAGTGCGCCAGCCACTACCCCCGAAGCATTGCTGCTGGCCTTGCGCCACTGAGGCCACGCTACCAATCGAGCTTGTTACCAAATTCCGCCGCGTAAAGCGCGGCGAACTCGTCGCGTGCGAAGTGATGATTCTGGGTGCCGGCGTGGGCGATCTTGATGGCACCAAGCAGGGACGCGATGCGACCCGTGGTGGCCCACGGCAGCCGATTGACCAAACCGTGGAGCAGGCCGGCGCGATACGCGTCACCACAGCCGGTCGGATCGGTGATGCGGGCCGGCTTGGCGGTCGGAATATCGAACCTTTCCTGCCGTGTGTAGATGGTTGACCCCTTGGCGCCCAGCGTCACGATACAGGCCTCAACACGCTGCGCGATCGCTTCCAGCGACAGGCCGGTGCGTTCTTGCATGAGTTCCGACTCATAATCGTTGACCGTCACCCAGGTCGCGATGTCGATGAAGGCTTTCAGATCCTCACCACTGAACATCGGCATGCCCTGGCCCGGATCGAAGATGAAAGGAATGCCGGCCTCGTGCATCTGCCGCGCGTGTGCGAGCATGCCGTCGCGACCATCGGGCGCGATGATGCCGAGACTGACAACACCCGCATCGGCGACGGCGTTGTTGGCGGAAAAATTCATGGCGCCGGGATGAAAGGCCGAGATTTGGTTATCGTCCAGATCGGTGGTGATAAAAGCCTGGGCAGTCAAGGCGCCGTCAATGGTGGTAATGCAGCGCGTGTCGATCGCGTGGTCCTTCATCCAACTGGCATAGGGCGCGAAGTCGACCCCGACCGTACCCATGATGAGCGGTTCTCCACCCAGGAGTTTGAGGTTGTAGGCAATGTTGCCAGCGCAGCCGCCAAACTCACGACGCAGTTCGGGCACCAGAAAGGAAACGTTCAGAATGTGGATCTTGTCGGGCAGGATGTGGTTCTTGAACCGATCCTGGAACACCATGATGTTGTCGAATGCGAGTGAGCCGCAGATCAGGACGGACATTGCGCTGTTACCTGTGAAGTCGGGGACGAGCGGCATCATACTTGAATCGTTCTGCACAGGCTGACGGCCCGCGCCATGCTGCCAATCTCGCCGGCTACCGGCATGTTTCAACTGATGCTCGTGCTGGTTTTTGGTGTCGCGCTGGAGCTGTGGCTGGAAGAACGGCTTTCTCGCGCCATGCACGCTAACCCGGCGTTTCCCTGGTTGTGGCGAGAACTGTGTGCGCCCTTGCTGCGCAGCGCACTGGTGGTCGGTGGCGCCCTGTTTGCTTACCCGGCGCTGTTTGGCTTTCGTAGCGCGCCATCCCTGACAACTCTGTTACCCGCTAACAGCGCACGCTTCGGTACCCTGTTGGCGATGGTCTTCCTGGCGCGTTTTATTGCGCCCCGTTTACTGCGCTTGCGTGGCCGCCCGGGCATGCTCGATGCACTGCAGGGCTTAATTGCTGTTGCGGTGATCTTTAGCTGGTTTGCCGAGTACCTGGGCGCCGTCAGCGTAAGTTTATGGCCGGGTATCGCGGCCAGCCTTGCCCTGCTGGGACTGTGTTTCGTGATGCCGAGTCTGGCCGCGGGTCTCGGCCACGACTTTGGCGCGCGTTGTGATCTGCGCTGTGCAACAGTGGGGCTTGATC
>JANOXY010000244.1:0-4688 GCA_031418675.1 Pseudomonadota bacterium | reverse complement strand
AAATCCGCGCCGACTACGCCGGCGCTGCGAATGTCCTCGGGACGCGTGATGCGAAACCTATTGTTTCCATCGAGCGTCGCCAGACTTGTCTACGCCGGCATACCCGCCGCGGTGCCGAACACTACGTAGGCCGCATCGACTCCACGGTCTAGTCGCGCGTTGATAATGAAGTCGTCAATGCCATCGTGATTCAGATCACCGACAAAATCGAGCAACTCGCCGCCGGCGAGTGTGCCACCGCCGGTGTCGGGCAGGGCGAAAAAGCGTGCGGCTGAGCGCTCAGTGATGTTGCGATGGGGTGTGGCGCTGAACGACAGGCCGAACTGCAATTCGAAGGTGGCGATGCCATTGGTCAGCTTGCCGTAGTACGACCCGTCATCGAAGACGGTGTGGCCATTAGCGTGCCAGCCGAAACCGCTCAACACGACCCGATTGCCACTGCCTCCGGTGATGCGGCCGACTGACGGTCCGAACAGGCGATTGATGGAATCGCTGTCCAGTGCCAGCGTGTGGGCGCCGTTCGTGCCCAATTCCACCTGTTCGAACCCCCTGAGCAGCGGCCCGCGCGCGAGTGTGAGCGTGAGCGTGAGCTTGGCACCATCGAGTTTGAGTGTATCGAAACCCGCGCCACCGCTCGCCGCGAGGTCATTCCCTTGCACGACGATGATATCGTTGCCGCCCTCGCCGCGGCTGGTGTCCATCCCGGCGCCACCATCGAGGTAGTCGTCACCGGCACCGCCGCTGAGCACATCCTTGCCGCTGTCGCCGAACAGGCGATCGTTGCCAGCACCGCCGCCCAGCAAATCGTGACCGCTGCCGCCGCGCAACAGATCGTCGCCGCCGTCACCGAACAAATCGTCCGCGCCGTCGCCGCCCGATAATCGATCCCAGCCGTTGCCGCCACGCAGGTGATCGTTGCCAGCGCCGCCGACCAGCACATCATTGCCGGCCAGCCCCAGCAGCAGGTCGGCTTGCACGCTGCCGACCAGCAGGTCGTCGCCTTTGTTACCCGCTTTACGGCCATGTCCCGTTCCCCTCCCTGCTACGTGGGGAGGAATAAAACAAGGCGCTGCGGCGGGCGATGCAAAAAAATGTATCCAACCGCGCATCGACCAGGGAATGGGGGTGTCTTGCGCTAAGTCCCGCAGCGCTTTCCGTGCCGCGCGCTAACGCGCCTGATACAGCGGCAGCACCGTCGGCAACAGCGCTTCGATTTGTGCCACGCGGCTCGCTTCCGCCGGGTGGCTGCTCAAAAATTCCGGTGGTCGCCCGGTTTTGTTGGCCGCCATCATCTTTTTCCACAGCGTGACGCCAGCGCGTGGGTCGTAACCGGCGCGGGCCGAGAGTTCGAGTCCGATGCGGTCGGCTTCGGCTTCGTCGTTGCGGCTGAAACGGGTTGCTATCAAGGCCTGATAACCTGCGCTTGCGAGGTCGACTGAACCTTGCGTGAGCCCCATGAGCGTCGCGCCTGCACCGATGGCGGCCTGTGCGGCCAGGGCCTGGGACATTTGCTCGCGGGAATGTTCGCGCAGGGCATGGGCGACTTCGTGTCCCATCACAATGGCTATCTCGTCATCGCTCAGTTTGAGTTGCTCGATGAGGCCGGTATAAAAAACGATTTTGCCGCCCGGCATACAGAACGCATTAAGCTGCGGGCTGTCGAGCACGTTGATTTCCCAATGCCAGGCCGGCGCATCGGCGCGAAAGACGGCGGTCTTGGGTGCAATACGCGCGGCGATTGCGCGTACGCGTTTCAACAGCACGGGGTTATTGTTGAGCACACCGCCAGTGGTCGCTTCGGCGACAAGTTTGTTATAGCTCTGCGCGGCCATCTGTTCGACTTGTGCTGACGACACCAGCAACAGTTGCGGACGCGTTGCGCCGACGGCGCCGCCAGTGGTGGTGGTTGCACAACCGCTGAGTGCGACCAGTGTTGTGGTGAGCGCTGCCGCGGCGAAGGTTCTATAAAACATGCTGGCGGACTCCCCTGGAACGCTGTCGACAGATCAGTAAGGCGCCGCGGCAACCGGCGCAGCTGCGCTGCTGTCTGCGACGAAGATCTCGACGCGTCGATTCACGGCACGACCTGGCAGCGTGCCGTTATCGGCCACCGGCTCGCGCGCCCCGCGGCCATCGATGGCGATACGATTCATGTTCACCCCGCGCGAGGTCAAGTAATCGCGCACAGTCGATGCACGGCTCACCGACAGCGGGTTGTTGACGTCGTCAGTGCCGGTGCTGTCGGTATGGCCGATGATACGTATGCTTGTGCTGGGATTGGCAGCCAAGGTCTGACTGAAGCGGTCAAGCACCGGACGCATGCCCGGGCGGATATCGGCCTTGCCGGTATCGAAAGAAACATCGCTCGGGATCTCCAGCTTGAGTTGATTGTCGGCCGTCTGCGTGACAGCCACTCCGGTGCCGGCAGTGGCTTGTTCCATCACCTGCTTCTGGTCCTGCATGCGCTTCGACCACAGATAACCACCACCCGCACCGACAGCTGCGCCGGCCGCCGCGCCGATGGCGGCGCCTTTTCCGCCCCCTGCGATTGCCCCGAGTGCCGCGCCCGCTGCCGCGCCAAGACCGGTACCCGTAGCCGTACCGCGTTGCGTTTCGTTCATGTTGGCGCAACCCGTCAGAGTCACGGCGAGGAGCATGCAGGCGGATACGGTGGGCTTGTTCATACGATGAGCTCTTATGTAAGGACTGTCCGTCGAGTGTCAGCAGTTAACCGACGGCAGTCTGTGCGCCACCAACCATAGGGCCACATGGCCAAGGCTCAACGCCAACGGCACGACCCGGGCCGCGATAGAAGGGTAGTGCGGCAAGTTTGCCGTCGGCGGACACGCGCACGATGGCGCCTTCCTGTGGGGCCGTGCTGGTGATGTCGAAGGCGTCGGCGCTCACCTCGTAGACAGCATGGTTGTAGATGGTGACCGCGAACAGCCGATTGGCGACGGGCCCGTGGTCCGGTCCGATGTGCGCAGCGAGTCCGTAGCCCGGGGTCTTCTTGCCCCCGGCGTCGAGCAAGGTGCACAACACGCTGGCGCTGAAATCTGCGTTGGGGGTCGATGCGCTGAATAAGGTGGTTTTTCGCCGCGCCCTGCATCGCCACCTCGGGCTGGGCGAGCGAAAACACCGAAGCCCCGCGGCGCGATGTCGATACCGACGGTCGGCATGAGTTTGCCGAGTCCGGCGAGGGCCGATACGCCACCCTTGGCGTCGATGGCGAGCAGGCGACTGCCCTCGTCCTTTTCTTGACCGCCATCGCCGTTGATCCACCCCGCGTCGCCGGCCGCCACCATCACCAGCGGGTCGAAGAGTTTGCCGGGTGGCACCAGCAATCACACGGCAAAACCCTCGCCGGTGGCGCGGTCAGGCGCGCGACGAGATCCTGAAGAATTTGTTCGCTGTGCCCTGCAGTGGGCAACAGCAGCAGCAAGCCGGTGGCAAGCACGGCGTTCAAGCGTGGGCGCATGGCGAATCTGCCGGTTGTTCAGGGCTGCTTGGTCGCATGTCGGCGGAGGCACGGCCCCGTCAATGCGCGAATAAATTCGCACCTACAAGCGTCAATCGAGCCGATAGAAGATATAGACGCCTACTGATTTGCATCAGTGGCCTGTTAACTACTCGAGCTATCCAGCATCGATGGGAGCCCTCGGGTCAACTGGGGGTGTCTATATCTTCGTTATCCTCACGGCACACGACCGTCCATCACAGCTGTTCTTTCTGTGTGTGTTGGTCGCCCCCGGTCAGGCGTATTCGCGATGGGCTCCGTGAAATGTCAAACGATGGCCGCCACCCCGGCAAAGCCGGGGGAGCGCCTCTCGTAATGGTCACGACTTCTCTGGCCTCACAAGTACTCATGGGCTGGTGGAGCAACCAGCTGTGGAGAGCCGTCAATGCCTTCCCCGTGAGTTTTTGTTACAGCGCGGTGAGGGTTTCCGTTTTACCCATGCCAATCGGCTTTGACGCGACAATGGACGCAGCCATGGCGAACGCACGAAGCGCTTTGTTATTAGGGGCATCCCAGTACTGCGCGGTCTCAGGTACGAACTTCAGCAACGTAAGGTTAGGGTCCGAGGGACCCGCGGGAAACCAGGGCTTCGCGAAGGATGTCCACAATTTTTCTGTACGGGGCAGATCGTGAATCAGTTGAGCGCCTCCTGCCAGCGAAACGAAGGTCGACGTATCAGCATTGGCGAACGACAGATTCACGGCCGCAAGATCCTCACCTAGGGTGTACCGCGAGTCAGTGAAGAACCAGATTGCGCCTTGCTCGTCCATTGCCAGTGGTGTCATAGGGTGACTGACCAATGCCCCTGAAGCGTCGGCATTGGTCAGCATGGCTACCGTGAATTCCTTGATCAATTCAGCAAGTGACGCCATTTCCGGATTGTTCTGCGTTTCAATATTCATGTGGATGTCTCTTAGTTCCTCTGTTGATTTCATTGATCCGTCGTCGAAGAGAACGGCAATCGTCGACAACCGAGATGGAGATGACATCACGGCGGCGATCGCACCGTCGGTGCGCTGGCCCGCCCAGTCCATGGAATCTCAAAGGGAAAAAGTCATTGGGGTAACAGAGACTAAGAAACATAAGCGCTGCTGATTTCGAAATTGAGTTTAAAAATGCGACGCTTTGCGCTGACGCAAAGGGACGAATGGCGTGGTCGGCGGCGTCGACA
>JANOXY010000243.1:0-3381 GCA_031418675.1 Pseudomonadota bacterium | reverse complement strand
ACGGATCCCCTATCGGGGACTCTAAAACGTGACGCCGAGTTGGCACCTGCTGCATTCGGCTGGCAATTTCTGTCACTTTGACGCGCGGCTGAGCGCTCTAGGCGATTGATTTTAGATTAATGATTTCATGGAGTTTTGCTTTCACACGGCGGGGCTCAGTCGTTCGATCCCACTATCGCCCACCAGTTAAATCAGTCAGTTCTGCCACTGCGCTTCTTAATTCGCGCGGGACGCAACAGGTACGCAAACATCGACGTGGGATTCGCTCGAAATTTAAGCTCACTACACGTCTGGCTTCGCTGCCCAAACAACATCCGTCTGCATTCGCGAACGATCAGAATTTCCCGACGTCCCCCGGCCACAATGGTCGGCGCGTTCGACTCCAGACGTAGAGCGTGGCGGCGTGCCAGAAGAAGACCATCGGCGCGGCGCGCGTCGGTCTATCGCTTTCGCCGCACTTGAACAACCAAGCTCCGAACGCGACGCCGATGAAGTTTCCCTGCCATCTGGCGAGGCATGTAGCCGCCTTGTACCAGCCCTCCTCCAACATTCGGCCCCCCGGAACAATTACGGATTCGCTTGCGGTCGCACTACCGACCGACACGATCACTAGTTCCTCCCGGGGTACTTGTTCCTGGTGGCCGGGGTGCCGATCTGCGGTTGGGACAAATTTACCAGCCGGACACAATTTTCGATTCGTCTTGGCGCGTCTCGATGAGATGGGCGCAACGCTTGCAGCCCATATTCCAGACCGACATGTTGACCTGCAAGCACTGTGCTAATTCAGTCAAGGCAGTCGCGAGCATCTCCCGTGCCCCGCCGGCAGGCTGCCGATCAAGTCGACCTTATGTAAGCCATTTTCCCGGGCGGCGGCTCCTGCGAGGGGCTTAATGTAAAAAAGCATGCGCTGCCTTGCCCGACCTCAGATTCGATCCAAGTACGCCCACCAAGACTGTCGACAAGTTTGCGCGTCAACGCCAATCCCACGCCGGTTCCACCACCATAGGCGTCACGCGGATGCAAGCGCCGGAAGATGCGGAAGACTTGTTCGAGATTCTTGCTGGCGATCCCGATGCCGTTGTCGCGTACATACAGCACGATACCGCGTTCCTGTTCATGGTGGCGCACGGTCGGCGCCTGCTTGCCGATTTCGATCCACTGGTGCGGTTTGTCGTTGTACTTGACCGCATTACTCAGCAGGTTGATGAAGATTTCGCTGATCCGCTCGCGGTTGCCGCGAGCGTAACCCAAAGGCCCGCGGACGCGGACCTCGACCGCGCTCTCCCGCAAGCGCATGTGGACCATTTCAAGCGCGTCGGCAAGTGCCGCGTCGAGATCGACATTGCTTTCGAGCATGAAGGCTTGCGACAGGCGCGAAAAATCCAGCAGCGAGTCGAGCAGCGACTCCATGTGCGCGCTCAGGCGTTGCAGTGCGGCAAGATTGAGGCGACTGTCTTCATTCAGAGACGCACCGCAGTCTTGGCTGAGAAAATCCGCGTAATGCCGGATACCGCGCAGCGGTTCCTTCAAGTCGTGAGAAGCGGCGTGCACAAACTGCTCAAGCTCCGCGTTGGCGCGTCGCAACTCGGCCGTCTGCTTCTGCAACGAGTCTGTCAGGCGTGCGCGCTCCAACGCGAGGGCTGCTTCATCACCGAGCAGCTGCAGGATCTGCACCTTGTCGGCAGTGATTTTCTGGTCGCTCGTATACGCGGCACACAGAACGCCAACTACCACCTCGCCACTCATGAGCGGCACCCCCCAAGTCGCGCGCAACGCCGGATAGTCCTGTTTCAAGCGTGTGCTGATAAGCGGGCTCGCGCCGAAATCGTCGATCACGACCGGCTTTTTACTCCTGAAAATTTGCGAAACGATTGCGAGTTCAGTGGTCGCGTCAATGCGCTCGTTCAGGTAGGCGGACGTGTCGACAGTATTGGCTACGCCGCACAGTATCGTGGTGCCGGGATCAGCCATCATGACATCGACATAGTCGGCGCCGAGCAGCTCCTGGGCCCAGGTGAGAACGCGTTGCGCGATGGTCGCCAGATCGAGTGTGCGCGCCAGGTCATGGGCGAGCCGGTACATGACGTCAAATTCAACGCCTGCGGCACGTGCAGCTGGCTCGGGTATCGGTGCGGTCAGGTCGCGGACTTTTTGGCCGGATGTCATCGTTACTCCTTCGCGGGGAATCGGCTCGCCGCGTGGTCGCGAGCCAAGCTAGAGCCAGCGTAACGGACCCACGCCATCATGCAGTGTACGCTATCGAACAGACGTCTCCAGCCGCGATGCAGCAGGCTCGCTGAGCCGCGGGCCGAGCCAAGGCCGGCTGGTCCGACTCGATTGGCCCTTACATCGAGGTGCTGACCAGACGACGATTCGGGCCGGTGCCCAGCCGATTGCGGGCTCCGGCGCACATCGCGCATGACAATCCTGGGGTTGCGGCGCCGACCTGCTACTCGACGAAGTGGTGATTTGTTTGTTTTTGACTGATGCGAACGCCATTCAGACGCAACCCTGGCACATCCTCCTGGTGGATGACAGTGCGGATGAGCGCAACATCATTCGCAGGATGCTGGTGCGGGGCTCGCCACGGCGCTATGAATTTACCGAAGTCGCCACCGGTGCAGCGGCCACCGAGAAGATTCGCGAGCCGCAAGTCAACGCGTTCGCGTGCGTGCTGCTCGACTACGAGCTGCCGGATATGACGGCGGAAGATGTCCTGGCTGATCTGCACAACGCGGGCGCGGTGCCGCCGTGCCCGGTGCTGGTCGTCACCGGCCTGGATGACGGCGTCGCCGCGCGATCGCTGCGTGCCGGCGCACAAGATCATATCGGCAAGGCGTGGGCGACTCCCGAAAGCTTGACCCGTGCGGTCGAGAATGCCATCGAGCGCTACGCTCTGCTCATTGAACACCGAGCGATCAAAGAGGCAGTGCGCGTCGAGCGCGAACGGCTGAATCTGGCGCTGACCTCAGGACAGATGGGTGTCTATGATTTGAACCTCATGACCGGTACGTACTGGTGGTCACCTGAGCTCTACGCGGTCTACGGTCTTCATATCGACAAATTCACGCCGTCGATGGCGAGCGTTCGGGCGTTGATCTACCCCGACGATCAGGCAGAGCTGTGGCGTCTGGTCGAAGATTGCATTGCTCAGCACAAGCCGTTTTTGCATGAGTTCCGCGTTCTGCACGGCGACGGGACACTGCACTGGGTGGCGAGTAGCGGCCAGACGGAGTACGACGGCGCTGGACGGGCTGTGCGGCGCTTTGGGGTGGTGATGGATGTGACTGCGCGCAAAACCGCGGATCTTGAACTCAGACGCGCTGTCGCGGCCGCTGAACAAGCCAACCAGGCGAAATCCGACTTCCTGGCCAGCATGAG
>JANOXY010000242.1:0-4163 GCA_031418675.1 Pseudomonadota bacterium | reverse complement strand
GTCCTTGTCCGGCCCGATGAGTAGATTCAGCTCACTCGCATAACGTCGTGTCATGCGCTCCAGTTCACCACGCGACAGGGTTTTGGGATCAACGCGCACGCCGCCCTTGGCGCCACCATAGGGCAGGTTCACTGCGGCGTTCTTGACCGACATCCAGGCGGCGAGCGCCATGACCTCAGCCAGCGACACCTGCGCGTGATAACGAATGCCACCCTTGCCGGGACCACGCGCCAGACTGTGGTGCACACGATAGCCCTCGAAGTGCGCAAAGCTGCCGTCGTCCATGCGCACCGGCACGTCAACGATCAGAATGCGCTTCGGCTGCTGCAGTGATTCGACCCAACGCTCGAGTGCACCGAGGTGTGGTCTCACGCGCTCGATCTGTTCGAGGAATACCCGCCACGGATCGAGATCGCCATTGACGAGATAGGACGGCAGTGCTGAGGTCATAGGAGCGATTCCAGGCATTGGTGGTGCAGCGACTCAAGAGGCCGTCGAGAGCATGGCACACCTGACGCGGCCTCAGAGCGCCGCCGCGACGAGGACAGCGTGACATGGGTTGGTAATACCAGCGAGGTATTCAGTGTTTCGATGCCCCGCGCACGGCCCGCAATCTCGGCAAGTCGACTTTGGTCTTGTGTCCCACGCCGTCGGATTTGCGCGAGCGCCGCTTACATCGCCCCACAGCCTGGCCCTGATCTTCGTCAAAGGCGGACATATCGCAAGCGCCGATGATGTAGAGGGCTGCATGGTCCGCAAGCGAGAGGGGAGCACTAACCATGAGCGACAAACCCGCCGCCGATAGTGTGCCCGAGCCTGGCTTCCACTGGCCCATTTTGCGCGACGTGGGGCTAAGCGCGCCACTGCGGTGGCTGAACCGTGGTTTTCACGACATGCTGGCGGCGCCCATCGCGAGTCTTTTTTATGGGTGCGTGCTGGCGGCGATGGGATTTCTGCTCACCCATTTTTATGGTGGTGCCATCGGCCTGGCACTGAACACCGGCTTTCTTCTCATCGGCCCGTTTCTCGCCGTCGGGCTCTACGACATTTCCCGTCAGCTCGAACACCATCGGAGCGCACACCTGGGTGCGACCCTCAGCGCCTGGCGCGACAATCTGCCTGCCATCGGTTTTTACGCCTTGATACTGATGTTGTCTTTGGCGGTGTGGATGCGGGTGTCGGTGGTATTGGTCGCGCTGTTCATTCCGAGCGGCGTGCAATCCGTGGGCGATCTGATAACTGCGCTGTTGCGCAGCCGCGATGCCTGGGTGTTTGCCCTCGTTTATACGACCGTCGGCGCTGTGCTCGCAGCGTTCAGTTTTGCGAGTTCGGCAGTGGCCCTGCCCCTGTTGCGTGATCAGCCCACCGCCGATGCCATCTCGGCCATGATCGTAAGTTTCCAGGTTATACGGCGTAACCTGCGCCCCATGTTGTTGTGGGCGCTGCTGATCGTGGCGGTGATTGCGGCTGGTTTCATCACCTGGTTTGTGGGCCTGGTGGTGACGGTGCCCCTGATCGGGCACGCCACCTGGCATGCCTATCGCGACACTCTGGACTTCAACCTCAAGACCGCGCTGTGAGTTGCAGTTCAGTGCAGCGCCGAAGTCTAAAAACGTCGTAAGCCAGGCGGCGCTTATTTCATCAGCTGGTGCTGACGATTTGCATCGTCCGGCAAAAACAAAGCTGCCCGAAAGCAGCTCGTTTAGTTCATGCGCGCGAAGCTCAAGCGCCGCTGCGGGAAATCATGCCAGAGCCTCTAATCCTTGAGCTGTCATCAATGTGCAAGCGGGTCAGGCCGCAGCTGCACCTTGGCCACGTAGGACTGCTGCACTTCGGAGTGGATGAGCGGGTCGAGGCCGTTGGTATACCACAGGCCGCGGCCCTTCCAGCCGCGCTTGGCGTCGTCGATGCGGCCGTCGAGTCCACGCGTGTAGCTATTGAGCGGGTAGGGCACACGGATGGTGACAAAAGCCTGCGTCGCCGGCACAAAAGCGATCAACGAATCGGAGTTGGTACCGTTAACGATCACCGTGTCCTTGCCGAGGCCGAGGGTGTCGAACTGATCCACCCATAGGTAGTAGAACATGTCGGTGCTGGCGAGCGGACCATCGGCGGCGAGCGCCTTGACGCGCGGCCCAGGCACTTCCCACAAGGTCCAACCCTCCGCGCACTGGGTGCCGGTGCCCCAGGTCTGTTTACAACGGCCACGGTCGAACATCGCCAGCTGGCCGCTGCCGGCCAGCGCCGTCCATACCCGCCCCTGGGTGTCGACGTCGACGCCGCGCGGGCCGACGCCGGGCGCGGGCGGTGCATAGGCTTCGTGCCTATCGTTGGCCGGGTCGTAGCGTAACAGCAAGCCTGGTGTCCCCGGCGGACTCGACACGCCGGGCGGCACGGCACTCCATACCGACTTATCCTGCGGGTTGGTTATCACGCCGTAATGAAATCCGACGATCGCCTGATCAGGCTTACCGTCTCCGTCGCTGTCGACGCGTACTTCAGAATGGCGATTGGCTTGCGCCTCGCTCGCCGGATCCTTCGGGTCGAACTTGCGGACGTCGAAACTGCCAACGACAAAATCATCACCGCTCGTCCACAACACGCCATCGGCGTCGAATTGCAAGTGATGTGTGCCGTAGCAGGTATCAAAAAGCTGCCAGGTCTTGTTAGCCGGATCGTAGTAACCGAGCTGGCGATGGTGATGGTTTTTCATGATCACCGGATCGTCGCGGCACCAGGCTGGCGTGTCCTGTGCCCACTGGCGGCGGATCTGGGTGGTCATCCACACGCGCCCGGCAGCATCCATCATCGGGTTGTGTGGGTTCGCCGGGTTCTGATACACACCCTTGACCGATGGTTTGCCGTCGGCTGCGGGGTCGCCCAACGAGCCGAAGCCAAACGGCGTTTGCGCGCCGCCTTCAAGCGGCTGGTAGGTCTGCACTCCCCACGGCGTGTTGAAGCCGTTGCGAGTCGGTACCTTGATGCGCGCGGCGCTATGGCTGCGCGGATCGACCATCAGCAGGTAGTCGTTAGCGAGGTCGACGCCGTACACCGGGCCGCCGGCATTAACCGTCGGGTTGCGCTTGTCGGTCGCGATCTCGTCATGCGCATAGGTAAAACGATCACCCCATGCCCATTGCGTGATGACCATGTTGCGTTCCACACCGTGCGGCCGTGGCGGCGCATCCGGCACGTCACCGCTGCCAAGCCGGCTGCCCCACGCGCCGAACGCGGCGCTCAGGCGTTTGCGACCGAGCGCATCGGCGAAGTAGTTCATGCCGGCCGCCTTACGCAAGCCGTGGTCAAAATTGGCCGCTTCGCCCAAGCGGGTCGGCGCGCTGCCGAGCTGGTGACAAAGTACGCAGTTCAGCTTCATCTGTGCAAACCACGCCGCCGGCGTCTTGAACGGATCAGTAGCCTCAGCCTTGCTCGCACCGGCGAAGAGGCCGCCGCCGAGATTGCCACCACCGTCACCGCCGAATGCGCTGGCCGGCGGCGGCGCGAACAGGCTCAACCACGCGCTGGCCGGATAGACCAGCGCGGCCTCGGCAGCATCGCTTGCGACCGTTACCTTGAGCGCGAGATCCGCGCCCGGTTGCGCTTCGAGCGGGCTCGAATCAACCAGGCCGTAGCCGCGCACCCAGACCTTGAACTTCGCCGCCGGCAGTTCCGGCAGGACAAACTTGCCGGTCTCGTCGGTGACGACGATCTTGCGGTAGGGTGTCGGTGTATCGCTGGTCTCGGCGATGACCCATACCCCGGCTTCGGCACCCTGGGCGCCGTTGTGCACGGTGCCACTGATGTAATCGGCCGCGTGCGCGCTGACCGCGATACTGGCGAGCGCGCAGGCGAGTACGCGGCCGCGCGCCGCGCGCTTCTCGATAGAATCGTTCATGCCTCGTCCCTCATGATGCAAGCCCTTGCCTGCGGAGCCTATACAGACCCCTGCGCGATTGCACGCGCGCGGCGCTTCGCCGCGACTGCGCCGTGATGCGGCGACGGGGTGGTCGCCCACTGACAGGGCCGACTGTGAATTTTTGCAAATCGCCGGTATGCATCACCCTTTTGACGGGATGCGTTGCAACCCGACGCTTGCATTCGCGCCGGCAGTCGGGCCGACTGAGGGTGCAGACACCTTCACAATAAATTTGCCCCACCGAGGT
>JANOXY010000241.1:0-2632 GCA_031418675.1 Pseudomonadota bacterium | reverse complement strand
GGCGTTTGGGTGGGCGCTCTTGCTGGCGTGCGGAATGACCGCCCTTGCCTACGCCGCGATGTCCTGGGTGTTGCCCCGTATGGGTGTGCAGCTGGGATGAACGCGCCCACGCCGAAAAAATCGATTCCCCGCGTGCTGGCGATGTTCCTGCCGCCCGTGCTGGCACTCGTGTTAGCCGTGGTCTACCAACAGTGGCAAGCCAGGCAAGCGCAGGAAAGTGCAGACACCTTGTGTGCGCGCTTCAGGCCGGGCGATGCGGTCAAAGACTTTGTGCTGGCAGCGCTTGAGGCGGATTTCAAACTGCAAGGCGAAGGCCCCCAGTCATTGGAAGTGGTCGCGGCGAAGGAAGTCTATCACCTCGAACGCGAAAGCTATCGCTGCAAGGTGCGGCATGACGGCGCGAAGATACTGTCCACGGCAACGAGTGTGGTGCGGATCGAATAGATCTGGGGCTTTGACGAAGCAGCTGCGGAAGCTGCTTCGGCTGCCATAAAAGCGACTTTTTCAGGGACGACGAAGTCGCTTCGGGCCAACCCATCAGGCCACTGCTGCCCCCACTTAGGGGCAAGGATGCCGGCCCCCTGTCCAGCCGCCCTAGCGTCAACGTGGCCAGTGTCCAGCACGACCTCCGGGCCTCAGATTGTGCATAATCGCCGCTCACTAAAAAAATCCCGAGGGGGAGCCGATGAATACGCGAAATCAATTGCTGTGTGCCTGGAGTGGGTTTGGCTTTGCGCTGCTGTTCATGACCGGCTTCTGGTTGATCGCGGGCTTTGTGCCGCCACCCTCGCCGGACGCCAGCGCGACCGATATCGCGGCTCTCTACCAGCAGCACACCTGGCAGATACGCTTGGGCCAATTTCTAATGATGGGTAGCAGCGGTCTTATTCTGCCTTTTGTCGCTGCAATCTCGATCCAGATGAGGCGCATGGAAGGCAGCCCGCCCATTCTCACTTACACGCAGTTGGCGAGTGGTGCGGTCGGCGCGGTGTTTCTGATCCTGCCCTGCCTCATCTGGACGACCGCCGCCTATCGGCCGGAACGATCCCCCGAACTTATCCAGTTGCTGAACGACCTTGGCTGGATTGTGCTATTGATGCCCTTCACCTCTTTCGTGGTGCAGAACTTTGCCATCGGCTTGGCGGTACTGGGCGACCAGGGAGAGCTCCAGGTATTCCCCCGGTGGGTGGGCTTTTTCTCGATGTGGGTCGGGGTGATGTTCATTCCAGGGGGCTTACTGACCTTCTTCAAACACGGACCCTTTGCGTGGAATGGCTTGTTTGCGTTTTGGATTCCGCTGCTGGTCTTTTTCTGCTGGTATCTCGTGATGTTCGTTTTTCTGCGCCAAGGCATCCTCGCGCAGGCGCGGACGGCCCCGGCAACCTGACCCAGTAATTCTTGAGCATGGCCGTTGCAGAGGATGCCCCGCCCGGGGTGAGACCCCATTTGCCTGGCGAAGCGGGCATTTGGGTTTTTATCCTGGGCGATATGCTGATCTTCGCCTCGTTGTTTATCGTGTTTGTTTATTATCGAGGCCAGGACGTCGCGCTCTATGCGGATGCCCAGCGCACCCTGAACCAGCACTATGGCGCGCTCAATACTTTTCTGATGCTGACCAGCTCCTGGTGTGTGGCGCTGGCGCTAAACGCCGCACGCGCCCAGCGCAACTATTCCAGCCGACGATTTTTCATGCTCGGGATGCTCTGCGGGGTCGGCTTTGTCGGTGTGAAGTTTTTCGAGTACCGAGAAAAAATTCGCGCCGGTTTCACGCTGACCACTAACGATTTCTACATGTATTACTACATGCTCACCGGCCTGCATCTGATGCATGTGCTGTTGGGATTGGGCGTTCTCGCGTACCTCCGGCAGGTCGCGCACGCCGCCCCGCTTTCCGTGCAAAATTTCACGGCACTGGAGAGTGGCGCAAGTTTCTGGCACATGGTGGATATGCTGTGGATCGTGTTGTTTGCGCTGTTGTATCTGCTGCGCTAACGCGATGCGATCATTGTTCAGTCTTCGGGTGACGCTGGTCTGGATCTTCCTGATGCTGGCGACTGCGTTGTCCTGGGGCTTCGGCCACGGGCTCGGCTTTGGCAGTCATTATCGTTATGCGACGGTGGCGGTGGTCATCATCGCCTTCATCAAGGTCAGATTCGTGTTTCTCGATTTTATGGAACTGCGCACGGCGCCACTACCGCTCAGGCTCACTTTCGAAACGTGGACTGTGTTCGTGAGTGGCGCGCTGATCGTGCTTTACTGGCAGGGCGCTTAACCTTTCCGGCCCCACAATCGCTTAGACGCGATCTCGGCCCCCGCTGCCAGCGCTTGCAGTTTCTCGTAGGCAATTTCCGGCGCCACTCGTCCGTAACGCGTAAAGGTGGAAAACCCACAATCGGTGCCGGCCAACACTCTTTCGCGACCAACCACATCGGCATAACGGCAGAGGCGCTCAGCGACATACTCGGGGTGCTCAAGGTAGTTGCTGCAGGTATCAATCACGCCTGGCATCAGGACCTTATCTTCCGGCAGGGCGATCTCACCCCACACTTTCCACTCGTGGGCGTGGCGCGGATTCGCACCTTCGAAGGACAGCACCTGCGGTTTGACCTTGACCAGGACGTTCGCGATTTTG
>JANOXY010000240.1:0-2861 GCA_031418675.1 Pseudomonadota bacterium | reverse complement strand
AGCTGCAGGGCACAGCTTAGCTATTCTGTAGGTCCGAATTTATTCGGAAATTGATCCACGTCGAATTCATTGTCCGAATAAATTCGGACCTACAAACGGATCAGGACGATCCGGCGCTTTGTCTTTACTGCGCCTCCAGCCAACGTTCGGCATCCAGCGCGGCCTGACAGCCGGCACCGGCCGAGGTGATGGCCTGGCGATAAACCGGATCGGCGACGTCACCCGCAGCGAACACCCCCGGCACGCTGGTCTGGGTGGCGAAGCCGTGGCCACCAGCGCCACCTACCTGGATATAACCGCCGTCCATCTTGAGTTGGCCGGCAAAAATACCCGTATTGGGCTGATGCCCGATGGCAATGAAGGTGCCGTGCACGGCAATGTCCTGGGTGGCGTTGTCGCGCACGTCGCGCACACGCACACCGGTCACGCCGTTGGCATCCCCCAGTACTTCATCCAGCACGCTATTCCACAGGATCGACACATTGCCGCCCTGGGTTTTGGCTTCCAGCCGATTGCTCATGATCTTCTCGGCCCGGAAGCGCTCGCGGCGGTGAACGACAGTCACGTGGGAGGCGATATTGGACAGATACAGGGCTTCTTCGACCGCGGTATTGCCGCCGCCGATCACGGCCACCGGTTTATTGCGATAGAAAAAACCGTCGCAGGTGGCGCACGCAGACACGCCCTTGCCTTTGAACGCCTCTTCGGTGGGCAAGCCGAGATATTTGGCCGAGGCACCGGTCGCGATGATCAAGGCATCACAGGTGTAGGTGCCGTTGTCACCGATGAGCGTGAACGGGCGGCTGTCCAGCTTGGCGGTGTGGATGTGGTCGTGCACGAGCTGGGTGCCGAAGCGTTCCGCATGTTTTTTCATGCGCTCCATCAACTCGGGCCCGAGCACACCTTGGTTGTCGCCTGGCCAGTTATCAACGTCGGTGGTGGTCATCATCTGACCGCCAACTTCAACACCCGTGATGAGGACCGGTTCGAGTGCGGCGCGCGCGGCGTAGACCGCAGCGGTGTAGCCGGCAGGACCCGAACCAAGGATGAGTAAGCGGTAATGTGTAGTCGTCATGGCGCGAATCCTAGCATGAGGTGCGGGCTGCGCTGGAGGCGGGCAGCGCCGTGCGTTTCGAGGTGGTGCAGCTGGCCTTATACTCGCCGCTCTTCAAGTTTAGCGACACGAGAACACCATGAGTGCAGCCGCGGTTCTTCCTTCCGATATGCAGGCGGTCAGCGTTGCCCAGCCGGGCGGTCCCGAAGTACTGACACCGGTGCGCACGGCGATTCCCGCGCTGCGCGCCCATGAGGTTTTGATCGAAGTCCACGCTGCGGGTGTCAATCGCCCCGATTGTCTGCAGCGGGCCGGGCATTATCCGGTGCCGCCCGACGCGAGCCCGCTGCCGGGACTGGAAGTGGCCGGGGTGGTCGTGCGTTGCGGTGCGGATGTCACACGCTGGAAATGTGGCGACCGGGTGGTGGCACTGACCCACGGCGGCGGCTATGCCGAATATTGTGCTGCCCACGCTGAGCATTGCCTGCCGTGGCCGGCCTCGCTCGATGCTGCCCACGCGGCGACCTTGCCCGAGACCCTGTTCACGGTGCATCACAATCTCATCGAACGTGCGCGCCTGGCGCATGGCGAAACGGTGCTGATCCACGGCGGCAGCAGTGGCATAGGCACAACGGCCATCCAGGTGGCCAAAGCCTGGGGCGCGACTGTGATCACCACCGCCGGCAGCGATAACAAAGTCGACTATTGCCGGAACCTGGGTGCCGATCACGCGTTCAACTACCGGACTGCGGACTGGGAAGCGCAGGTCAAAGATCTGTGCAAGCCGCGCGGTGTGGACGTGGTGCTGGACATGGTGGCCGGCCCCTATGTGATGAAGAACCTGCGGGTGCTGGGCAACGACGGCCGCTACGCCATGGTCGCGTTTCTGCTGGGCTCGACCACGGAAGTCAACTTCGCCCATTTGCTGCCCAAACGCCTGACGATTACGGGCTCTACCCTGCGACCGCAACCGAATGAACGTAAAGCCGCCATTGCACGTTGCGTAGAAGCGGATTTCTGGCCGCTGGTGGCGAGCGGCAAGCTGCTCAGCCACATCCATGCGCGTTTCCCGCTGAACGCAGCCGTTGACGCCCACCGCCTCATGGAAAGCAGCGATCACATGGGCAAACTGGTGCTGGAAGTAAAACCCTGAACGGAAAATATCGACCGTGATACCGCGTCTTCTGTAGGTCCGACTTCAGTCGGACACGCGCGCCGCCAACGTCAAAAATCCCACACAAGAAGTCCGAATAAATTCGGACCTCCGCAGCATCAGTGATGCCGTGCGGCCCCGATTGTCAATTTCGGTCCCTTAGCTACTTTCGCGGGTATGTTTAATTGCCTCGGGCCAATATCATAGGCGGACTTTCAGCCATGCCCGGATTGCCCCGATGCCTTTATCTCTGCGCCGCGTGACCGTCGCGGCTGCGCTTGCCGTTGCCCTGGTCTCCTGTCAACCGCCCACACCACCCGCCGCCGCTGGTCCCGCCAGTCCGCCGCCGCCCGTCAGTGTCGCCGCCGCCCTGACGCAGGAGGTGTTGGACAGCGATGAATTCCCGGCGCGTATCGAGGCGGTCCAAGCGGTGAAGGTGCGTGCGCGGGTCAACGGTTATCTGCAAAAGGTCTTGTTTCGGCCCGGCACCGAGGTCAAGCAGGGCGAAGTCCTGTTTGAGATCGACACACGCCCCTTCACCGCCAAGATGGCGGAAGCCCAGGCTGCCATGGCCGCGACCGTCGTACAGCTCGAGCTGGCCAAGCTCGAAGCCAAGCGTCAGGCCCAGATGCTCGCCACCCATGCCACCAGCCG
>JANOXY010000239.1:0-12221 GCA_031418675.1 Pseudomonadota bacterium | reverse complement strand
GCAAATTTATCAACACCGATACCCCTATCGCCGTGCATCTGTCGGCTTTTGGTCCCAAGGGTCGCAAGCTCACCGCGGCCATCGCCGACGGTTTTATTAACCCCTATACGAACCCCGGCTCACTGGACGATGTCCGCATCATGCGCGAAGCCTGCGCAGCCATCGATCGTGATCCGGCCTCGCTTTACACCACCTGCTTGAATCTCGGTTGCATCCTCGCGCCGGGCGAAGCCGCCGATTCACCGCGCGCCCGCGCTCAGGCCGGGCCATGGCCGGCAATCTACTGGCACTGGCTGGTGGAAGACGGTGACAAAGCGGCAATTCCGCCGGCACTGGCGCCGCTGATTGAGGCCTACCGCAAACTCTACGAGGACTACACGCCAGCCGATGCACGCTATATCACCCTGCATAGCGGCCATCTCATGTATCTGCGCCCCGAAGAACAGCAATTCATCAGCGGCGAAATGCTGAAATTCACGTCCTTGACCGGCACCGAAGACGAGATCCGTGCACGTGTGCGCGCCATGGCAGCAGCCGGTTATGACCAGGTCGCGATCCAGCTGGTGCCGGGCCAGGAGGCTGCTATCGACGAGTGGGCGCGGGTCTTGATGCAGGCCGAAGCCTGATCAGACGCACTGCACAAAGCCAAGCGCAGCCCTCTGGTATCCTGCACGCGCGTTTCTCCATCACGACACGGAATCTTCATGGACAAAAAAGTAGTACTGACGCTATTCCTGCTCCTCAGCGGCTGCGCTAACAATCAACCGGTCATTTACGCCGGCCCCACCGGCGGCGATCGTAGTGTCAGCGATGCTGCCGCAGCGGAATGCGCTCGCCAGGCCGAGGCAGCGGGCGCCAAACAATATGGTGGTCAGGTTGGCGACGTGGCCAAAGACTCGTTGCGCGGCGCAGCCACAGGTGCTGCGGCCGGCGCCATCGGTGGCGCCATCGCCGGCAATGTTGCCCAAGGTGCGGGCATCGGCGCGGCCACGGGCGCGGCGGTGAATCTGGTGCAGAAATTGTTTTTGCCGGCGGCGCCGAATCCCGCTTTCCGGGCCTATGTCGAGCGCTGCCTGGCCGACAAGGGCTTTCAGACGGTGGGCTGGAAGTAGACCATCGTCGCGGGATGAATTTGATGTGCAGGGGGCATCAATGTCCGAATGAATTCGGACCTACCAGGAGCAGCACCCCGTAGGTCCGACTTCAGTCGGACAAGTGCAGCGTTCCACAAACCCACAACCCCAAACTCGAAACAGCGCAAGGACTCTCACCATGACCACTCGCATGAAAATCGATTTTGTCTCCGACATCTCCTGTCCGTGGTGCGTGATCGGTTTGCGTGCCTTGGATGACGCGCTGGCACGTATCGGGTCCGAGCTCGAGGTTGAGTTTGAATTCCAACCTTTCGAGCTCAATCCGCAGATGGTGGCCGAAGGCCAGGATCTCGACGAACACATCATGCAGAAGTACGGCATGAGTCCGGCCGATACCGCGCGCAACCGCGAAGCGATTCGTGCGCGTGGTGCTGAACTCGGCTTTGAATTCCGCATGGACAAACGCGATCGCATTTACAACACCTTCGATGCCCATCGCCTGCTGGCCTGGGCGGTCGGTGAAGGCCGTCAACGTGAATTGAAAAACGCCTTGTTCGAAGCCTATTTCACCCATGGGCAAAGCCCCAGCGATCACGCCGTGCTGATTGCCGCCGCCGTGGGTGTCGGACTCGATGGAACACGCGCGGCGGCGGTGCTGGCCAGTGATGAATTCGCCGCGGAAGTGCGCGAGCGCGAACAGTTCTATCAGCAGCACGGCATTCACGCTGTGCCGGCCATCATTCTCAATGATCGCCATCTGCTGCAGGGTGGCCAACCTAGCGAAGTGTTTGAACAGGCCTTGCGCGAGGTCGCCGCGCAAGCCTGAACAGCGCGTTGTACTCGCCGTGACGGTTGAAGTCCGCTATCTCGGCCATCTCGGCAACAACCTCTTCCAATATGCCCTCGGTCGCATTCTGGCCGAGGCGCTCGCCATGCCGCTGGTTTGCAACACCCCACCCGATGCGCGCGCCTGGAGCACGGTGGAGCGTATGTCAGGCGTCATCGATCACTTTGCCGGGCAAAGTGCGGCCTTTGATGATGCGCCGCAGTCCCTGCCCGGGCGCGTTGGTGACGGTTCGCAGCTGCGCTATGTGATTGGCGAGAAACACAATTGGTCGGGGCATGGCATCAACCTGCCCTGGCTGCTGCGCCATGGCCACGGCCATCACATTGTGTTGCATGGTTATTTTCAACGCGCTGAGTACTACTTGCCCCATCGCGAACGCATAACGCGCTGGTTCGCGCTGGGCGATGAACCCTGCGCAGTGCGGCTTGGTCCGCACGATGTGCTGGTCCATCTGCGGCAATCGCTGGACATGTTGCTGCTCGATCGCGCCATCGATATGGCCTTCTATGTCGATGCGTTGCAGGCCATGGCGCCAGCTCGGGTTTATGTCTGTGGTTTAGGCTTGGGCAACGAGGTGCGTAAGGCACTCGCTCCCTTTGAGCCCATCTATCTCGATCTGCCAGCGCTTGCCACGCTTAAGGTGATGACGCAGGCGCAACGCATCATCCTCGCCAACAGCACCTTCAGCTGGTGGGGAGCGTGGTTATCAAACGCCAGTGAGATCGTCTACCCACGGGTGGTTCGCAACTACTGGAGCGCCGATCGCGCTGACGTGGCACTGGAAGTGCCCGACGCGCGTTACCGCTACATTGACGATGTCACCATCCAGGACTGGCGCCCGTTCCAGCCGCTGGCCGACGTAGAGTGGCGATTGCAGCAACGCGATGAAGCACAAGCGCGCCTGTACGTGCGCGGCACGGGCAGCACGATAACAATGGACCTCAGTAACGACCTGGTAGCACTGGCGGCGTGGCTAAGCACACGTCGCACGGCCTTCGGGCTGAATGATATCGAGGTTTGCGAGCTCAACAGTGCGGCCCGCACCGACGCGCCGCGCCTGCTGCTTGCGCTGGCGCGGCATGGACTGTTGAGCGTGGAGACCGAGGTGTTAAACGCCCTGGCAGCGGTCTACGGTGAGGTCGCCGCCGTGCCTTGAAGCGCCGCGTAGCGATTGACCCTAAGGGCTTGCGCTCCTAAGGTAGGCTCTCATGGGCGCAGCATTTGTGCCTTACAGACGAGGTGTTCCGCGATGAGTATGAACATCGAGGCAACGTCGCTCGACCATTTCCCGTGGCCGGCCGCAGACGGTGGTCGTGTGCCCTACGCGGTCTTCACCTCGCAAGCGATCTTCGAGCGCGAGCAACAGCGCATCTATCGCGGCCCAACCTGGCACTTCCTGGCGCTGGCCGACGAGATCAAAAATCCGGGCGACTTTAAATCAACCTTCATCGGCACCACGCCCGTAGTGGTGACCCGCACCCGCGATGGCGACATTGCCGGCTGGGTCAACCGCTGCGCCCATCGTGGTGCCATGGTGTGTCGCGAATTGCGCGGCAATGCCCGCGCCCACCGCTGTGTTTATCACCAATGGACCTATGACGAACGTGGTCGATTACGCGGCGTGCCCTTTCAAAAAGGGCTGAAGGACAAAACCGGCATGCCCGCTGATTTTGATATGGCCGCCCACGGTCTGGCAGCGCTGCAAGTGCACGATTATCGCGGCGTGATATTCGGATCACTATCGGCCGATGCACCGTCGCTCACGGATTACCTGGGCGTCCAGATGCTGCCATGGCTCGACCGCATTCTGCACAAACCGCTGGAGTACCTTGGCTGCACCCGCCAGCACGCAAAATCCAATTGGAAGCTTTATTACGAGAACGTCAAGGACCCCTATCACGCCAGCCTGCTGCACCTGTTTCATACCACCTTCAATATTTATCGCTCGAATATGCAGGGCCGCAGTGTGGTCGATAGTCGCCATGGTCTGCATTCCATCATCACCACCACACCGCAAGCGGACGATGACACCGACGGCGACTACAAACGTGGCGATATCGCCACCTATCGCGAAGGCCTGAAACTCGCCGACCCCAGTCTGTTAACGGTGCGCAAGGAATTTGACGAACAGACCAGCAATAACATCCATACGCTGTTCCCCAGCACCGTCATTCAACAGATCCATAACACCTTGGCCGTGCGTCAGGTGCTGCCAAAAAGTGCCGGAGAGTTTGAACTGGTGTTTCATTTTTTTGGTTATGCCGACGACGATACCGAGCTGCGCCAGCTGCGCTTAAAACAGGCCAATCTGGCTGGCCCGGCCGGTTATATTTCGATGGAAGATACCGAGGCCACCGAACTCGTGCAGCGCGCCATCGAATCCTGCGAGGTCGGCGCCAGCTCGTTTATGGCGATGGGCGATGAAACCCATGATCAAGGCACCAGCCTCATTACTGAACATATGATCCGCAGCTTCTGGCGCGGCTATCGCAGCCTTATGGGCTGGGACGTGTAATGGACGACATGCAGGCCTATTTCGCCATCGAGCGCCTGTTCGCCAACTACTGTGCAGCGCTTGACGAAGGGGAGCTGGAAGCCTGGCCCGAGTTCTTCCTCGACGATGGTCTCTACCAGATGATCGCCCGCGAGAACTATGCCTTTGCTTATCCCATCCCGCTGCTGCTGCTGGACAGCAAGGGCATGATGAAAGATCGCGTTTATTCCCTGCGCAATGCCAACATCTACCAGCCCCACCGTTATCGGCATGCCCAATCCGGCATACGCATCACGGCCCATGAAGGCGATGCTTATCGGGTGTCTTCGTCTTACATCGTGGTGCAGACCTTGAACGACGGTGTCAGTGAGATCTACCAGGCGGGCAGTTATTACGATTACGTGGTGCGGACAGCGGAAGGGCTGCGCTTCAAGGAACGGCTGTGTGTCTATGACACTTCGCGTATACCGACCTTACTGGCGACGCCGGTATGAACACCTACTGCGCCTGACGCGCTATTGTAGATGCGAATTTATTCGCACTCCCGGCATCAGAACACCACGCGACAGGAAACTCTAAATGTGCGAATAAATTCGCACCTACAGGGGGAAATGCGATCTCCCGTCTCACTTGACCCTGTTGTAGGTGCGAATTTATTCGCACTCCCCGCATCAGAACATCACGCGACGGGAGACCTTCAATGTGCGAATAAATTCGCACCTACAGGGGGAGGTGCGAATTCATTCGCACGCCCCGCATCAGACCTTCAGCTTGCACCGATCGCCATTGCTCACTATGTGCGCCGCTGTCGGCGTATTGAAGTGCGCGGCCAGCATCCAGATATCTTTATCGCACAGCTTCTCGATGATCTTGCGACGCGCAGCGGTTGACATCGCGAGGTCCATGCAGAAGGCGCTGTGCCATTCGGGATAGGCGACCTGGATCGGGTGGTGGAAAGAATCACCGGTCAGAAGCGCCTGACCCTTTTGGCCTTTGATGTTGATGCACACATGGCCGGGTGAATGGCCGCGGCTCGGTTCCAGCCACACGCTGTCGTCGAGGGCAAAATCACTGGCGACCAGATCGGCGCGGCCGGCTTCATAAACCGGCAGCACGCTATCAGCGTAGGAGCCGTCGAGACCGTGGTTGTCCTGCTGATTGGACCAGCCTTCGAATTCGGTACGGTCGAATACGTACCGTGCGTTGGGGAAGGTCGGTACCCATTTGCCATTCTCGAGCTTGGTGTTCCAGCCCACGTGATCAAAATGCAGGTGGGTGCACATCACATGGGTGACTTGTTCGGGCTTGACGCCGACAGCGGCGAGCTTGGCGATGTAGTCGGAGCTGTAATCGACCCAGTCCGGCACCGCACTACGCTTTTTGTGATTGCCAACGCAAGTATCGACCAGGATCAGGTTTTTGCCCGAGCGCACGACAAAGGTATGCAGCGACAAGTGCAGCATCTCTTCGTTGGGCGCACCTTTGCTGGGCAGGAAGTGTGGCTCCAGCCAGTTGCGTTGCGAATCGAGTATGCCCTGGTCGAAGGTCGGATAAAAAACGTTCAGCGGCAGCAGCGGCCCATACCAGTCCTGCACGCGATCGATGGAGACGTTGCCAAAATTCAATTGTTTCATGATTTGTCCTTACTCTTAGTAGTTGGGCACGGACCGCGCGCGATGTCGTGGTCCCTTGTTGTTATATGGTCAGGCGGCCTGCGCGGGTGCCTGGGGCACCGTCTGCCAGAATTCCGGATCGTGTCCGTACATGATCTTAGCGCCACGCTTTTGCAGCGCTTGCAGTTTCTGCAAGGACTTCAGCATCTGGTCTTTGTCGGACACGATTCCCGGCAAGCGCATTTCGTCGAGGGTGCGGCGCAGATAGCAGGCGTCGCCGCACAGTACGACTTCGCCGGATTCCGTATGCAGGTGCAGGGACTGATGACCAGGGGTGTGGCCATGGGTCGGGATGCAGCGCACCGATCCGTCGCCGAACACATCGTGTTCGCCATCGACTATGACCATGTCATGGCCGTGATCATAGTCCCGCGGATCGTAGTAATTGGCCTGGATCAGTTCCGGCACATGACCCGCTTCCCATTCTTTCTTCTGCACGATGACCCGCGCATTGGGGATCAATTCATTGCCACCGGCGTGATCAAAATGCAGGTGCGAGTTGATTACGAAGTCCATGCGTTCTGGATTGCGGCCGATACTGACCAGGCGCGCAGCGACGTCTTCGCCGGGCTCAAAATGCACTTGGAAGTAAGGTTCCAATGGGCCGAGGGCCTTGTGCTTATCACGCTGCACCAGCATCGACATGCCGGAATCGAACAGCGCGACACCGTTTTTGTGTTCGATCAGATAAGCCGGGATCGGGATCTTGAGCGTGCCTTCGCCGCCTTCGATCAACATCGGTAGCGGCATGGTCAGATAACCGCAGGTCATGGCGTAGAGTTTTACCGTCATGCGCATTCACCTTTTTCGTCTTGTGTTTAGCCAGAGACGACGGCGACTGAGCGGCGAGGGCGCAGTCTGCAAGCCGTGCGTGGAGCAGCCGCCGTTTCAAGTGCGACGCCCGGCAAGGCCTGGCGCCGAAGGGAATGAAACGATGCAGGCGGATTCTAGCAGTCTGTCGAACTTAGGGAATGGCCATGACCCGCTGCAGGCACACGCCCGCGGGAACACAGGCAAGGGGATGGTGCGGCGGCCGGTGGCCCTCGCCCCCGTGACGCCTCAGCGCGGGAGGGCGTGCTTCAAATGCCCGCGACACGCCACGCGAACCAACCCAGTCCGGCCCACAACACGCCGTGGGCCGCACCGCGCCGGACGAGCGGCGTGTGCGACCAGCGTGACGCCCAGCGCGCGATCGGCACCACCGCACACAACAGCAACACCTGAAAACTCTCGATACCCAGATTAAAAGCTGCCAGTCCCCACAACCAGCCATAACCCTGGGCACCGTGAACACCGAGGGTCTCGGCCAGCGCACCGGCAAAACCGAAGCCATGGACCAAGCCAAAACCAAAAGCCAGGGGCAACCCATGGGCGCGCCCCCGGAAATACAGATTGCTCAAACCCACGTAAGCAATCGTCAGTGCAATGGCCGGTTCAACCAGTGCGCCGGGTGGCGTGACCAGACCGCTGGCGGCGAGCGCCAGAGTCAGACTGTGGGAGAGGGTAAAGGCGGTCACAATCACCAGCAGATCGCGCAGCGAGCGCGATAACAACAGCAGTCCGAGCAGAAACACCAGATGATCCCAGCCGGTGGCGATGTGATGCACGCCGAGTTGAAACATCGCAAGGGTGGTCGGCGTACGGCTGGTGGTGATTGCTGCCGACCGCGCTGCCGGCTGCGGCTGCGTTAGCGCAATCGCGGGCGGGCCGAATTCGACGGTCAATCGTGCTTCCGTTTCGTTTAACAGCGGCGCGCCCTCGGGCGGAAAGCGCGTCAAGCCGGCACTGCGATCGTGGCGCGCGGCCTGAGTGTTCAGGATCTGAGCACCTTGGTTCGCGTCTACCCAGACCTCACGCCATCCTGCTTCGCTGGGGCGCGAGCGATCGACGTAGTGCAACGTCGCACGCGCGGAGGTTGGCGCCGCAGCGCGATAATTCGCGTCCAGACGCAGTTGCGACAAACCGGCCGCGCCCTCGCGTAGTTGCCAGCTGGTCTGCCCGCTGCGCAGCAGCAGCGGCACGGTCCCGCTCTCGAGCTGCAAGGCCGGTAACAACTGTGCGGCCCAGCGCTCAGCGTAGGCCGTCCACTCCGTGGCCAGGACTTCACCATCGCCATCGATATCGGCTTCTTGAACGGCGACCAAGGTCGGGATCTCGGCCAAATCCAGACCATAAGCGATATTGATTTCGCTACCGCTGATGCTGATCGCAGCGGCGCGATTGACGGTGTTATTGCCCAGTGGATGGCCTACGGCGACGGTGGACCACGACAAACCCAGCGCAAAAACTGCGATCAGCCCACTGCGCATCGGTCAGCGCTGCAGCGCCACGCTTGACGCACCTGCCGCCAGTCGGGCATCTCGCGCGACGGCGGCCGCCATCAAGGTTTTGCCACGCGCCTCGCCATTGGCCGCGAGCACCACGCCCGCGCGCCATTGCAACTGCGGATCCGGGGTGGTCAGGCGTACCGCATAGGCAGCGTACATGCGCGCCTCGCCAAGCTTATCGGCGCGATACAACACCCAGGCCAGCTGCGCAGCGCTGTAGATGTCGGGGCGTTGGCGCCATTCGGCGCGAGCCAAGCTCTCCGCCGTGATGACATCACCGCGCTCCAGATAAAACTCTACGAAGCAGCGGCGATCACCGCCGGTGCCCATGGCATCAAGCCGCGCCATGCCATCGAGCACCGCGGCGGTTCGCCTGGCCAGCGCCTGATCGCCGAGCGCGCGGGCCAGGCGCATGACTTCAAGCAAGGTCTCCGCCCGCAGAGTGGTGGTCGCGGCGACGCGATAAAGCGCCAGTGCCGCCGGCGCGTTTCCCAGCGCCGCATGGGCGCGGGCCTGCATGGCTAAGGCGGGCGCGGGTAAATCGGCGACTGCCGCCAGCGCGAGGGTCAGGGCCTGGGCGGGTGTGCCAGCCATAAGCTGCAGTTCGGCAAGATCCAACTGCAGCCAGGCGCGATCGACGCCCGCCTGACTGGTGCTTATCGCGACGGCAGCCAGTTCCATGGCACCGGCTAAATCACCAAACACCATGCGCAGATGGGAGGCACGCGCCAGGGCGGCGATGCCGTAGTGATTATCCAGCAGGGTCTGGACCGTGGTTTCCGCTTCGTCGTAACGACCGAGTTCGGTCAAGGCATCGGCTTCGCTGATTGCCGCAAGCAGCGGATCGGTGGCTGCGGCCCGTGCCCGGCGCGCAGCTGACAGTGCTTCGTCAAAACGGTGAGCGATTAGAAGCCGCCATGCGTTAAGTGCTTCTGCTCGCGGTGCACCCATGGTCAACAGGCGCTCGATGAGTGTTTCGGCGCGGGCCAGATCCGCCGCGTGCGGTGCGATGCGGATGCGGGCTAACAGAGACGCCACCTGATCCTGCATCGCGATGGTCTGATCGAGGCGCGCCTGCGTGGGTTCAAGGGTCACGCGTGCACGCATTGGCGCGTCGGCTTCGGCGCCTTGCGCGCAGGCAGCGAAGATCAGCATCACCAAGGCAAGGCGCAGCACGCCGTGCCTCAGCGTGGCGCGCTGCACAGACCGCGCAAAGCCCACCATCGATTTCACACCAGACGCGCGACGTGACGGTTACGCATCAGACGCACGACGGGCAGCAGGGTTGCACCCAGCAGGGCCAGCGGTGTTGGGCTGGGCACGGCAACCAGCGAAATACCGACCGTGGCCAGGTTAAAACCATAGAGCGCGTTGGCTGGGCCGGTGCCATCGGGAAACGCATCCGCGGTGCCGATGAGACTTATGTGCAGTAGTCCCAACTCGCCCTGCGCAAGCACGAAGTGACGCAGGATGTCCGCACTGCTGGTGAAGATCTCGTCGAATAAAATGTTGCTGCCGACACTCAAAGTGAGCCCCAGTACCGCACCAGCCTCACCGCCGACAAGGTCGACAATGTTTTCGAATTCGAGCAGCAGGGAATAACTGCCCATTCCTAACAACTCCGCCATCAACGAAGCCTCGGCCACGGCACCGGCGTGGTTGAGGCTGCCGCGCACTTCGGGCGCAACCGCCAGAAAACCATCATCTGCAATGGCATCGGCAAAGGCGAATTCATCCACACTGGGGTCCGTCCCAATCACACTCGCGCTGCTGAACAACGGCAATACCTCGGGCGGTGCACTCGTGGCATTGATGCCATCGCTATCGTTGCCAACTTCGGCAAAAGCCGAGCTTGTATAAAACGCGCCGGACAGATCGACCGGTAGCGCACTCGCGGCGCAACTCACGAATATGAGTGCAACGGAAAAAATTAGACGACGCATGACAGTCTCCCTGGTGAATTTCAGCTGGTTGGTTTGGTGTTGGAAAGCATGGGGGCGCCGTTGTCGGCAGCAAGTGCGCGCAGGCGCTGTTCTACCGCTGGCACGCGCGGATCATGGGGAGCGCTGGTGAGCGCCGCATTGAGCAGCTCGCGCGCGCGTTGGTCCTCACCGCCGACCGCGAATACCTCGCCAGCTGCGAACATGAAGTCGGCATCACGATAGCCTAGCGCCCATAAGCTCTCCAGCTCGGCCATGGCCTCGATATGGCGACCGACACCCTGCAAAGCCAGACCATAAGCCAGCACGGTAGGTGGGTCGGCACGGCGTTCGCGTTCGCGCGCAGCCAGGGCCAGGGCTTGCGTGGGATCACGGCCTTCGACGAGGTAATAGGCACTGAGGGCCAGGTTGGCATTGTCATTTCGATCGCTGAGTTCGTGAGCGGTGCGCACAAATTCCGCGAATTGTTGCTGCGCCACGGCGTGTTCGCCGGCTTGGGCGCTAGCACGCGCCAGCCACAACAGATGGGTTGCGCTCGGTGCAACGGTATGAAGATGTTCGGCGATATTCAGCGCCGCAGCGGCGGCACCGCTCAATCGTTCTATGCGTAGCGCTTCTTCAAGGGCAACGGGATAGTCCGGTAGCGCCGTCAACGCCACATCCAGCGCGGCGCGGGCAATCTCGGGCCGGCCGGCCGCAAAATGCAAGCGGGCGAGTTGCACATAAAGCCAGGCGCGTTCTTCAACTTCGGCGGCGGTGACACGATTGACGGTGGCGTTGATGAAATCGATGGCACCCTGCCAATCGCCGTACAGTTCGCGCAGACGCGCAGCACGAATGAGTCCAGGCAGATTGTCGGGGCGCAGATCAAGCAAGCGTTGCGTGTAGAGCTCGGCTTCGGCATGGCGGCCGAGTGCAAGCTCGGCGTCGATCAACAAGGCATAGGTATCAACGTCGTCGGGAAAACGCCTATTGAGCGCGCTCGCGCGTTCCAGCGCGCCGCTGTCTTCCTGTTTTGCCAACATCACCGCGACGGCGGTGCGTTGTGCGATGTAATCCTCAGGTGCCAGGGCCAGGGCCTTGCCAAGGGCCGCATCGGCCTGGGTGACAAATTCTTCGCGCGCAGTTGCGCGATAACGCTGCAACAGGCTGTTGGCTAGTGCCACTTGAGTACTGACCTCAGCGCGTGCTGCGCTCGCTACGGTCTCGCCCTGGACGCGCAACGCGAACACCAGAAAGCTCAGATATAACAGTCCGGCTATTGTTTGCTTCATGCGCTCGTCTCTAGGGCTTGAGGGTGTTGTAAGTAAGGAAATTCTGGTGGCATCCCAGACCTGCGCCTGTGATGCCACCAGCAATCGACTTAAGCCTTACTCACGGCGCGCACGGACCGCCGCTACCCGCGGTGCAACCGTCTTCACCCGGATCGATATGGCGGCGATCACGGCCTGACGGCGCGTCGGCCAGATAGGGGAAGCTGGTGCGATAGGGTGCATCATTGCTGTTCACACCATCACCCAGGCGGCCACCGATATCGGCGCTATAGTCCGGAAACGGCGCATGCAACACACCACCGACTACCAAGCGCAACGCGATGTCCGTGACGTCGTCATAAACGCGACGACCGTTGGGGAAACCCGCGCCGTCACCGCCTAACAGACCGAGACGACTCGCCGCTGCAGGCGCCGTCGGTGCAACACCGGTATTCAAGCGCAGCAGATCGGCAACCGGTCCCGCAGGCGTACCAACGGCTGCGATCGGCGGCGCATAGGTCACCACTGGCAACAAGTCGGTGCGCGGTGCAGCCGGGATCGCAACCACACCTGCGGTCAAGGCATTGACCACC
>JANOXY010000238.1:0-17744 GCA_031418675.1 Pseudomonadota bacterium | reverse complement strand
GGTAATGCGGGCTTAGACATGTCGGCCTCCCACGCCATTGGAGGGGAAGTCAGCATCGAGCGCTTGGCCTGCGATCATTTTTTCGATCACGTGGTGGCTATGGCGCACCAGAAGTTCTTCATCATGCAAGACAAAAGTCTTCTTCGCGCCGGACGCAAGTACGGACTGGGTTTCTTCAAACGTGCGGCCGTCTTCGAGAATGATGTCGCGGAACAGCACATGGCCGTACTCCTGGCTGAAGCGCTGCCCCGGGGTTTTTGCCGCGGGGAAATATTGGGTGGACTGCCACACCGTGCGATCCACTGCCACCGGCCAGAATTGATGGGTGAAATAAGACCCTTCCGACACGTCGAGAAAAAAGCAGGGGAAGATCGCGTTGAGATCGAGCGCCCAGGATTTTTCGCGCAAGGGATTGACGCCGGCCGGCAGGCTGCTCGACGAAAAGTCCTGACGAATGATGAATGCACCATAGGCAGAGGCCAGTTTTGCCACTGGGCTCGGTGTGAGCTCGGCGTTGCCATACAGCGACGCGCGGCCGTGACGAGGAAACAGCTGCATATGCAGAAGATGGGCAAAAGGATTGCTTTTGCTGGTGAAGGAGTCGGGAATCGAGCGCCGATGCAGGAACGGCACATGGTAGATCTCCTGGAAAGCGTCTTTGACGACCTTCCAGTTGGCCTTCACCTCCGTCGTCCACGAGGCGCTGGTCGCTGAGTAGTCGGCAAAGGGATAACCGTCCAGACCAGCACCGAGTTCGCCCAGGTAGTCCTGCAGCGTTTCACTTGGATGCGGGTCGACATTGATAAAGATGAACCCTTCCCAGACCTCCACAGCGACAGGCGTGAGGCCCATTTCGCTCTTTTTGAGATCGAAAAATCCGTCCTCGTCAGGCACGTGACGCAAGATGCCGTCCAAGGCGTAGGACCAGCTATGGAATTTGCACCTGAATACCTGACATGAGCCCTGGTGGTCCCACACGATCTTGTTGCCACGGTGGGAACAGATGTTATGAAACGCGTGAACCTTGCCCTCCTTGCCGCGCACCACGATGACCGAGGTCTGGCACACTGCCAGGTCTTGCACGAAGTAATCACCGGCCTTGGGGATCTGCTCCACCCGTCCGACGTTCAACCACACTTTTTTGAAGATCTGCGCCTGCTCCAAACGGAATTGCGCATCTGAAATGAAAACATCCGCGGGTAGAGGCCCTTTGCCCAGGTGCGGGTACTTGTCGTGCCACTTCGCGCGCTTGGCTGGTTCAATCTTCGCAGTCGTAGCCGAACTGTTCATTACGGTTGAATTCATCGTGCATCCCCTTGCATACCTATGTCCGCCAGTGATGTACCTAAGCCTAGACTCTGTCGCCCATCACGTGATGGGTCGCCTCGACGGGTAGTCGAGTCTCTGCGCGTAACGTTGATTCGGCAACGTTCCAGACCATTCTGCCATCGCCTGGCACCGGGCACCCTCGCCTAAACGGTTAGCGCACCGATCCGCCTTTAGGTTCGATTGGGCAGGGCAGTCTCGGTCTTGAACGTGACTGAGCGCCCGCAGTGGCGCTGGGCGCAGGCTCGGTGGGCCAGGCCCTAGTGCGGCGCGCGCTGGTGTTCTACTGTGCGAGATGCTGCCTAGCGTAAGAAGCGAGCCATGCCGGAGCTGCCGGACATCGTTGTGTATCAGGAGGCGCTTGCCGCCCGCATCGTCACGCACGCCCTTGAGCGAGTGCGGATACTGAACCCATTCCTGCTGCGCACCGCAGACCCGCCGATTGCGAGTGTGGAAGGCAGGTCAGTCACAGCCATCCGCAGATTGGGCAAACGTGTGGTCATTGCACTCGAGGGTGAGCGCTTCCTGGTGTTGCATCTGATGCGTGCTGGTCGATTGCGCTGGCTTGCGCCCAAGGCCAAACCGGCGAAAAAGATCACCCTCGCGGTCTTCGAGTTTGCCAACGGTCATCTTGCATTTACCGAAGCCGGCACAAAACGACGCGCTTCACTGCACCTGGTGCAAGGTGAGGCGGCACTGCAGGCACTTGATCCAGGGGGGCTGGAAGTTCTCGACTGTGATCTCGCTGCGTTTGCAGCGCGTCTCACGTCCGAGCGCCACACGCTCAAACGCGCATTGACCGCGCCCTCACTTTTCAGCGGTATAGGCGCCGCCTATTCCGACGAGATCTTGTTTCGGGCCAGGCTTGCGCCTACCACCCACACGACAGCCCTCAAGCCCGAGGCGATCGAGTGTCTCTACACGGCGGCACGTGCTGTGCTCAGTGAATGGATCGGGCGACTGCGTGAAGCAGCGCAGGGTGAGTTTCCCGAGGGGGTTACCGCATTTCGCGAAGAAATGTGCGTGCATGGTCGCTTTGGCAAACCGTGCAAGGTGTGCGGAGATCCGATTCAACGCATTGTTTATGCCGAGACCGAGACCAACTACTGTGCCCAGTGCCAAACCGGTGGGCGATTGCTCGCCGATCGCGCGCTCTGACGTCTGTTGCATGAGAGTTGGCCGAAGTTTTTGGAATGACCAGACAACCGTCATGTTCGAACGTTGCCAGACGGCCCCGCTGCGACCCATATCCATCGTGACTGATCGTCTACACTTTTGTGTCGACCCCTTTGAGCGGCCTGCCAAGCTCTTCCAGCACACCGCACGGCGTGCACATCAAGAATTTACGGCAGCTTGATAACAATGTCGCGGTGCGCTTGCGCCCTTTCGCGCATTTCAACCGCTGCGTCCGCGTAATTTTTTTTCAGGGCGTCGCAATGCGTCTTCATGCGAAGACCTAGTTGCCGACGCTGACGCGCACCCTGGTATGCCGCCGACATGCGCTTATGCCGAGCGGTATCTACGTTAGTGGATCAAATTTCGATGGGATGTAACTAAGGACTACGCGATAGCTCTGACTTGCCATGTCGTAACCGCAGCGCATTGCCGATGACGGATACTGAACTGAGGCTCATGGCCACCGCGGCGAGCATGGGTGAGAGCAGCCAACCTGTCATCGGATAGAGCACCCCGGCGGCAACCGGGATCCCGAGCGCGTTATACAAGAAGGCGAACGCAAGATTCTGCTTCATATTGCGTACCGTGGACTCGGACAGGATACGTGCCGCTGCAATGCCGCGCAGATCGCCTTTCACGAGTGTCACCTGCGCGCTGTTCATCGCCACGTCCGTACCGGTGCCCATGGCGATCCCCACGTCCGCCTTGGCTAAAGCCGGCGCATCATTGATGCCATCCCCGGCCATTGCGACGATGTGTCCCTGCTGCTGCAATTTGTCTACTAAGGCCAATTTATCCGCCGGCTTGACTTCGCCGTGCACCTCTTCGATACCCAGCCGAGCACCGACAGACTTTGCCGTAAGCATTCCATCGCCGGTTGCCATGACGATACGCACACCCATTCTTCGTAATGCCGCGAGGGCTTCTGCGGTGCTCGATTTGATGGGATCGGTGACGGCAAGGAGCCCTGCGAATTGACCGTCAATGGCCAGATAAATCACGCTCGCGCCTTCGTTCCGCAATACGTCGGCCTGTGGAGCGAGGCTGGTAACGGAAACCGCCACCTCTTGCATCAATGACGCATTGCCGAGTGTGAGACGGCGAAGACCGACCTGTCCGCGAACTCCGATGCCGGAGGCCGATTCAAAATTTTCGGCGGTCTCAAGGCGCAGGCCGCGGTCGCGCGCGGCACTGACGATGGCGCTTGCCAATGGATGTTCGCTGCCTTGGTCTAGACATGCGGCGAGACGCAGGATCTCGTCAGCATCGAAGCCCGGCGACGGGATAGCTCGGTCAAATGCGGGCTTACCTTCCGTCAGCGTGCCGGTCTTGTCGACGATCAGGGTGTCGACTTTGCGCAGATTCTCAATGGCGGCGGCATCGCGAAACAGAATGCCTTGAGTTGCACCTCGGCCGCTTGCGACCATGATGGACATCGGCGTCGCCAGCCCCAGCGCACAGGGGCAGGCGATGATGAGCACAGCGACAGCATTGATCAGACCGTAAACCCAGCGGGGTTCAGGCCCGAACAGTCCCCACGCAAACAGCGTGAGGACAGCGACGCTTACGACCGAGACCACAAAATAGCCCGCAACGGTGTCAGCCATGCGCTGTAGCGGTGCTTTTGACCGCTGCGCTTGCGCCACCATCTGCACTATCTGCGACAGTACGGTAGAAGAACCCACCCGCTCCGAGCGCATGATGAGCGCGCCGCTGGTATTGAGGGTTGCGCCTATCACATGGTCACCCACACGTTTAGTAACCGGCAGCGGCTCGCCCGTCAGCATCGATTCATCGACGGCGCTGCTGCCTTCGGTCACAACGCCGTCCACCGGGACCTTTTCCCCCGGACGGACCCGCAGAACGTCACCCACGTGTACATGCGTCAGCGGAATATCATTCTCGCTGCCATCCGCGTTAATGCGCCGGGCCGCTTTTGGTGCAAGCCCGAGTAAGGATTTGAGGGCGGCTGAAGTCTGCGAGCGCGCCCTTAGCTCCAGTATCTGTCCGAGCAGGGTCAAAGAAATGATGACGGCCGCCGCTTCGAAATACACCGCTACCCGCCCCATCGCTACGAACGAGTCCGGAAATACCTGTGGCGCCAGCGTCGCAACGACGCTGTAGACAAAGGCCGCGCCAGTACCGAGGCTAATCAGTGTCCACATATTCGGACTGCGCGTCGTAATCGACTTCCAGCCGCGCACAAAAAGCGGCGCGCCGGCCCACAAGACGACGGGAGTCACCAAGGCCATCTCGACCCAACTCTGGTCGGCCATATCCATCCAGCCCAGACGATGGCCAAACATCGCGAGTACAAAAACGCTGGCCGTCAGGGGCAGCGTCCATAAGAAGCGATGCTCGAAGTCGCGCAGTTCGGGATTGTCCTCTGCATCAAGCGCTGGCAATTCGGGCTCTAGCGCCATACCACACTTTGGACAATTGCCCGGACCGTCCTGGCGAATTTCCGGGTGCATGGGGCAGATAAAAACGGCGCCACTCGCAGCGCTCGTTTCAGCGGCGAGCGGTGGTGCAGCGCCGGCTTGCATTGGTGAGAGAAATTGCGACGGATTGACGATAAAGCGCGCTTTGCAGCCTGCACTGCAGAAATAGTAGATCTGTTCACCTGGACCAAGTTGGTGACGATGCTCGGATTGTGCAGTGACCTGCATGCCACAGACTGGGTCGCGTAGATCCCCCGCCGTATCAGGAACATGACTTGAGTGACCGTCCGTCTGCGTAGGAGCACCGACGCTGAGCGGTATGCGATCGCTGGTCCCCGCGGCCGACGTGCCTTTTGCGTGGGCGTTGTGGTTCATCGTCTTACCCTTTCTTCCGGCCGACGACAATCGCAATGCGATGTCATCGGGCGGGCGTTGGACGCGTGAATCCAGGAATGAACCGCGGCGTGACCGCCGCGTATCGGTCGAAATCAGCAGCAAACTCGGCGCGCATTTCGGTCTCTTCAGCAATTGCCAAACGCCCATACATACCGAAGGTTCGCCAATCCCGTGCCGTTGCCGGCTTGAAGAAACTGAGGGCGAACACGATGAACACAGCGGAATTCAGAAACACCAGGCCCCAAAGACCATAGGCACTATCGCCGTGGTTCATAGTTGCTGGTCCTCCGATCGCCGGGTTTCATCTCGGTCTGAGCCGCGCCCTGCAGGGTGATGATCGCGCTTACCGTGGCCGTGGTGCATGAACATGTGCATAACGGGACAGGCCAACAACAGAAGATAGGGCAAGGCGCCGAAAAAATGCGCCCGGTGCTGCGTGAGGAGGAAAAAAGCAGCGATACCGCCTGCAACATTCAAGCCTAGCGCATAGCGCGACCGCCAGAATGCCGGATGAGTCGTGTGATCCTCGTTGTCATGGTTCATGGCGTGTAACCCCTCGGAGGTTCGTTAAACGGCATTGTCACGAAACGAGATGCGCGTAACGAAACGAAGAACGCCCGCAAAAGGGGCCCTGGATTCGACACCCAATACTGCAGTTGTCGAACCCAGGCCGGCATTCATGGTGCGAGGCTCAGTCGTTTCTTATATGTTCGCGTTGTTTGCCCGGCGGTCCATACCGCACCCACACTTTTTTGTTCTGCATCAAAACCATCCGACCATCTTTCAATTCCATCTCCTTGCCGTCGGACATCTCCATCTTCTTGCCATGGATATCCACCATCCGGCCCGTGCCGTCGGGATGCAAAAAAAGCGTGCTCCCATCTTTGAGCTCAAGCTTCTCCGGCACTGCTTCTTCGGCATTGGCGCTGGACCAAGTGCCCATCGCACCAGTCAGTAGTATTGCAACAAGTAGCTTCTTCATATGCATTTCCTCTTTCCTCACTACGAATTTCGCGGGCAATGCCCTCGAAATGTGTTCATCAATCGCACCCATTTCGTTTCCATGCGTTCCCATGGTCTGAGATTGACCTGACGGCTTCCCTCATGCAGACACGCGCTAGCTTGGAACTACTCCGTTTATTCAACAGGGAGGCGGTCCATCGTCATCCGCATCATCATTTCCATCATGTCCATTCGCTTCTCCATCATGTGATGATGCGAGCTCATTTTGGCGGCCATCTCTCCCTTCATCTTGGACATGCCGCCCATGTCACCCATGCCGCCCATCCCCCCCATTATCTTCATGCCGTCCTGCATGGTCTTCATGTGATCGGCCATCAGGGCCTTACGCTGTTCAGGGGTCTTGGCGTTCATCATCTTGTTGTGCATCTCTTCCATGGCCTTCATTTGGGCGTCCATTTTTTTCATGGATTCATGGTCAGCGGCGCCGGGCGCGGCGACAGCCGGGGTGGTGGTAGCGGGAACGCCGCCGCCGGCATGATGCGCTGCGTGATCTACTTCGTCGGCCGCCAGCACAGCAGGACCCGAGAGTGCCAACATGGCAGCAAGCGTGTAGTGGAGTTTCGATTTCATGACAGATTCCTTGTGAGGTTGCATGTGACGGCGATAGCATTTGGAAGACCAGGAGCGATCCCTTGAGTCTTGCGCAGCAGCTTGAGCGTCGGATTTGAATAGTTCGGTCTGCACTGCCACATACCTGGTCGCTTTACAGATAGGATAGACTCTGTACTGGAGTACCGAGTCAAGGCGCAGTGAGTCGCAAATGCTAAAACACTGACATGGATCAATTACTGACCATCGGCAAACTTGCCAAAGCGGCACAGGTCAGCGTCGAGACGGTCCGCTACTACCAGCAGCGCGCGCTATTGCCCAAACCGCTCGCAACAAATGGCGTTCGGCGTTATTCGCTCGCGCTGGTTGGACGCATCCGGTTCATCAAACGTGCCCAGGAGCTCGGCTTCTCCCTCGACGAAATCGCGAGCCTGCTGGTCCTCGAGGACGGCACGGATCGCGAAGCAATCCGCTCGCTGACCACAACCCGACTCGCGCAGGTGGAAACCAAACTCGCCGACCTGGAACGCATGCGCGACAGCTTGCGATATCTGGTTTTGGCCTGCGAACACACCGGCCACGATTGGCCTTGCCCGATCATTGCGAGCCTGGCGAGAGATCGCGAGTGAAGCGCCTGTAGCTTAGGCGGTCGCGCGGGCGTGTGATTTTGCCGGCGGTTTCGGGAATGCGGCGTTTGTGCGTTGTCGTTAGGCAACTACTCATGCTCGCTCGGCCGAGTTGCGTAGCGACCGTACATTTGATTGACGCTTGACATGCGGGCCATGGACACCGCCGCGAACATTTGCAGTGCAAATACCTCGGTCCCTGCTTAGAACCTTGCGCTTCGGCCTGCACGGTGGTTTACGCGATGCCCGCTGAGGCACAAATCGCGCCCCATCATTTTCTCCTTGGCTACACGAGTGTCGCTCACCAACGTGAGTTGTCGGACGCTCATTCCCGCAATCCGTTGCCATCACCCATCCGTCTCGTCGCTTGAGTATCGCACTGCGTCGGGTACTCGCCCTGACGCGTGTCTGCCAAAGCACGCTGTGCTCTGGACATAGTCGCTTGCTGATGAAGGCGAGCGCGCAATTGAGATTCAGCGCGCGCTCCAAACGTTGAATCAACATCACCGCGCCAGTCTGCACCGTGGCCTGGTCATAGCCTGCAGCTTGCACAGCGGTTGCGCGCTGGCGCCGTGCGGGATCAAACGTGCTGCAAGTCGTGGGGCGGACGCGCTAGGTGACTACGGATCTCGCGGCGGCCTCAGGGGGCATCCTCCAACCCGCCGAGCAGACAGGGTGGTGACGCGCAGCTTCCGTCAGGCGCAGGGCGGATACGGCCCGCGGGCAGCAACACCGCACCCGCCGGCAGGCGTTCCAAACCGGTATGGCCGACCCGCCACACACCGACCTCGGTGACGATGAAGTCGAGTGGCACGTCGTAGGGCTGCGGGCGAATACTGTCCACCCTCGCCAGTTCGAAGGACACGCCGACTTTGAGTGGCGCCGGTACCAGCGCAGCGAACGTTCGATCGAAATACCCGCCGCCATAGCCGAGGCGATAGCCCTGCGCGTCGAAGCCAACCGGTGGCAACAGCACCACGCCAGGCGCAACCTGTGGCGTGCCATCCGGCACTGGCAGCGAGAACGCGCCGCGAGTCGTCGGCGCGCCGGGCCACCACAGGCGAAACTCCATTGGTGCGCCACGCGCGATCACCACCGGCAACGCAGTGCGCGCGCCGGCCAGACGCCATTCATCGAGCAACGGACGCAGATCTGGTTCGCCGCGAAATGGCGTGTAGTAGGCAACCGTCACGCCGGCCGGCGCCGGAAACGCGTCGCGCAGGTGCGCGCAAATGCTGTCGGTGGCCGCGACGCGCTCCCGTGCCGGCAGGGCCTGACGCTGGGCTAATAGCTCGGTGCGCAGCGCGCGCCGCCATGTATCGATATCTTCCTGCATTGCACTCGCTCGCTCTGGCGCCCACTTTGTATCACATTGGCGGTTGGCGGCCGTGTGGCCGCCGGAGTAAGGACATGAAACCAGAGACCTTGGCTGCGCTCATCGAGCAGGCGCCCGACGCGATGATTCTGAGCGACCACGACGGCGTCATCCGCCTGTGGAACGCCGCGGCTACCACCCTGTTCGGCCACTCTGCGGCCGACGCGCTCGGGCGTAGCCTCGACTTGATCATCCCTGCGCACCTGCGCGCAGGGCACGCTGCGGGTTTTACCCGCGCACTGGCAACCGGGGAAGAAAAATATCGCGGGCGGGTGATGACCACCCGCGCCCTGCACGCCAACGGTGGGAAGGTCTACGTCGATCTCAGTTTCGCTCTGATCCGTGACGGCGCCGGCGACATTCTGGGTGTGCTCGCGTGCGCTCGTGTCAACCAGGCGCGACCAGCGCACACAACAGGTAGTGTCCAGGCGGCGCCAGGTTTGTAGCGCTCGGGGTTTGCGCGTAATAACTGTCATAGCAGGTAACTGCAACACCTGAACAACTACTGCGATCAGTCACCTCTACGAGGCGCCGGCGTCGAAATCTGACAGTTCGATGGATGGGCAGCAGACGAAGCTGGATACTTCTTTGACGCATGTCACTGGCTTTTGCTGAAAGACGGCCCACAGCTACCAGATTGCCGTCGGGCCACATCGCAGTCGCTGGATCCTCACTGCATGTCGGCCTTGCGGCGAGGGCGGATGAAGGCCAGAAGCTCGAATGGCCTGCAGGTACATCAATCGGCTGGCCATCGCAGAGCAGCGCCTGTTGCTCACGCCAAATGGCAACGCGCACGGGTGATGCCGGCCCTGGGTACGCTTGCTTTCAGCGCACGGCGCCATACCTGAGACTTGCTTAAATTATTCCGCGCCGCGCGTCATCGCCGATCGCGCACTGGCGCGCTCGAGTTCAGCCGCGATAAGCTTGGTCAGGCGTGCCGCACCGTGAATAGAAAGATGATCGGCGTCGGTATAGAGCCATTCGCCATGTTCGAATACCGGGCAGAGCGAACCATCGCAAAATAATTCACCCGTAGACAGATAACGGGCGGCGGCCGCGCCATCCACCGCGGCGCGCTCGAGCTGTGCCAGCGTCTGCCTGGCCCTGCTGGTACTCGCAAGATTGATCTTCCACTCGGCACTCCACAGCGGGCGACCGACGGCGAGCGGCAAGCGCGGTGAGTCGGCAATGACCAGCACAGCAATGTGCGCATCGGTTAGGGTCTTGACGAAATTCGCCAGTCCATCGCGCCAGCGTGCCGCGCCGATCCGCAGGTCGACAATATAGGAGTCGGAGAATTGATTGATGATGACGAGCGTGGCCTGATGCGCGCGCGCATAGGCGACGATGTTGGCGGCGTAGCCCGCACAGGTAGCGCGGTAGGCGATGTTTTCGGGGTATTGAGGTAACGCGCAGGCCGAGGCCGTTGCGACATGGGTCTGCCAGCCAGCAGTTTCAGCGGCATCGATGACAGCCTGCGACACCGCGCCGGCGTGGGAATCGCCGGCCAGCAACACCATCGGTCTATGCGCCGCGCCATAGACACACGGTTTGATGCCGGCCTTGCCGCGCTGCCGCTGGCAGATCGTATCCAGTTCTGTGGCGCGCAACGCCGCCGGTGCGGCGTAGCGCCCGACCCAAGGTGCGATGAAAAAATGCGCTGCCGCGCAAATGACAAGCGTGGCGCCAACGAGATACCTGCTGCTGAAGTGGCCCGCTCTGCTGCCGTCAGCTGTACTGCGTGCCGCACGAAAACGCTGTTCGACGAACTGATAGCTCAGTATCGACAGCAGCACTGAGGTTATCGCCGCCAGTGCGGCCGCCAGCGGCGTTGCGTAGAGCATGCTGGCGAACATGATCAAGGGCCCCTGCCATAAATAAATGGAATAGGAACGGTCGCCAAAAAAAGTCAGACCGCGGAGGGCTAGCGCACGACCGACGAAACCGCCCTCGCCCGTCACAATCAAGAGCGTCACCGCCAGACATGGCGCGAGCGCCTGATAGCCAGGCACATACCAGTCTTCGGAGCCGAACTTGAAGGACCACACCAGCGCCAGCGCACAGCCACACTGCAGCAGCTCGACAACCAGCGAACGCGATGCGCGCGCCGGCAAGCGATCCTGCACGCTTGCCGCGACAATGCCGAAACCAAATTCCCACAGGCGCGTGGGCAGCATGAAAAAGGAGAATAGTCGCGGCAGCGCGATACCGAACTGGCGATGCCATAGCTCAATAGTCAGCGAGCCGAGCAACAAAATCAGGGTGAGCGCCGCCAGCGTCCACACCGCGCTGCGGCGGCCGAGACGCAAGCGGCGCCATAGCCACCGCGACATCGGCATGCTCAGGGCGAACAACAAATAAAACTGGATTTCGACCGCCAGCGACCACAGATGGAGCAATGGATTGCTGTGGAAGGTCTGGAAGTAGTCGGTGGCACCCCACAAGAAATAGACGTTGAGCGAGGCGCTCAAGGCTAGCAGCGCGCTCGCCGGCAGGGTCACGGCCAGCCGCGATGGCGTATCGATCAACAGGCCGCAGGCCACCGTCGCCAGTATCACTATCGCCATCGGCGGCAGCAGGCGACGCAGGCGCCGGTGCAAGAAATTCAGCGGCGAGAAGCTGCCGGTCCGCTCGATTTCGACTAGCGCGAGACGCGCGATGATGAAACCCGAGATGACGAAGAACACATCAACGCCTAGGAAGCCACCGGGCAGCAGATCGCTAGCATGGAAGAGCAGCACTGCGACGACCGCAATAGCCCGCATTCCCTGAATGTCCAGGCGATTGCTGTTCATGATCGCGTTGCTGCTCCAAATCTGGCCCCCACGTTGTCGGGCACCAGGGCTGAGTAAATCAATTCATCGATTCTGCCATGCGGCCATGCCCTGGCGACATCCAGCGGCGCAGACTTTTGTTACGGTTGCGCAGCGGCAGGACGCGCGCTCGCGGCGATTCGCAGATACAAAAGGTTCGCGGCGAGCAAGTCGGCGCTCGCAGCTTGTCATTGGCGTTGATCCCGATTGCCGATCAGCCTTCGCGCATGCCTGCCGAAGGCCACCAGGTCTGCGTGGAGCAGCGCCTGCAAACCACGAGTCGCGAGATGATGTTCGTAGCGTGCGCCTGCATCGGCCAGCACAGAGACCCGGGCCAAGCGCAAAAACCCAGCGAGCAGAGCAGCGACCACCACCGCGCTGGCGAGCGCGATGAGGGTTCCCCAAGCCGCGAGCGGCAGTATCCGGTTATAGACCTGCAGCATCACCAGCGGAAACAACAGCCCGAGCATATTGGACGCGACCGACGCCACTATGGCGCCGCTATGCACACCCAAGCGCGGCTGGTAGTCGGATTGATCGGGTCCCGGCATAGAGCGTAGTCAGCTGAAATAGGCGTGCGTCCACAGCAGCGGTCCGGCCCATTCAAACTTGAGGCTACGACGTGTCTGTACTCGCGGGTCCGGCACCATGCGGCGGTGGCCAACCGAGCTCGCCATCGTTGCTTATGCGGGCGTCGGCATCACAAAATTGTGGTGAGTAACCAGGGCCGTGGTGTACATCGAGTCCGAAAACCACAGGGGCGTGTTTCTCTATAGTGAGCAAGGCCGATTGACGACCCCGGCCCTGTGGTCCGCTTCAGGCCAGGGTAACTCCGTAGCGGTTCGAACGAGCGGAGAGGTTCTGTGTCGAAGCGCGAGCCCGCCAATGTGAATCTGAATTAAATTCAGTTATCTCGGCACTCAGGCTTGGTGGCCTGCCCTGCCCGCAGCGTGTCGATCAGAAAATCACGCGCGACCAGCAAGCGCGCAGGTATAACGAGCACCCAAGCGCCTGAGTGCGCGACGCTCACAGCGCGGGTCGTTTTTTGCGCCACGGCCTGGCCGCCTCGAACGCCGTGGCGGCGCGGAACACGCGCAGGTCGTCAAACGGCCGCGCCACGATCTGCATGCCGGTCGGCACACCGGATTTTCCAAAGCCGGTCGGCACACTCATGGCCGGGCACTGGCTGACCAGGTTGAACCCGTGGGTCATGATCCAGCCGACATAGGCATTCACCGGCTTGCCATTGATGGTGTAGCTGGTGCTGAACTCGTCGTGGCTGGTTTTGACCGCTGGCACCGCCAGGGTTGGACACAGCAGCACATCGTATTTGTTGACGATGGGTGCGAGCTTGCGCCACATCTCACCGCGCTTGAGGTGGCACTGGTACAGGCGCATGGCGTCGTGTGCACGGCCCTTGTCGAGCAGATTGACGACGAAGGGATCCATCTCGTAGCGCCAACGTGGCAGGTATTGTGCGGCGATGCCGGCGAACAGGCCCTCCCACCACGTCAGCCAGCAATCGAGCACACCCCAGTCCCAGCCGAGATTGATCTCTTCCACCGTGCAACCGAGCTTGCGAAACACCTCGGCGGCGGCGCGTGTGTTGCGCTCAACTTCGGGGTCGACCTCGACGTAACCGAGATCGATGGACAGCGCGACCTTCCAACCCTTGATGTCTCCCAGGGTTTCGGGAATGAGCAGCCTGTCGGGCAGCGAACACAGGTCGTCGGCATGGGGGCCGGACATCACGTTCTGCATCAAGGCTGCGTCGGCCACACTACGGGTGATGGGACCGTAATGCAGCAGGGATTCCAACGGGTGATCGCGGTCGAGCGGATTGCGGCCAAAAGGCGCCTTATAGCCGACCACGCCACAGGCCGAGGCCGGAATGCGTATCGAACCGCCGCCATCGGTGCCGTCCGCCAGGGTGGTCATGCCCGCTGCGACCATCGCGCCGGCGCCACCGGAGGAACCGCCCGACACATAGTCGAGGTTCCAGGGGTTGCGCGTCTGTCCCCACAACGGACTGTGGGTATTGCCCGAATAGGCAAACTCCGGCGTGGTGGACCGTGCATGCATGATGGCGCCGGCCTTGAACAGCCGTTCGACCGTGGCGGCGGTGTAATCGGGACGGTTGTGCTCGAAGATCTTCGAACCAAAGGTCGTGATCTCGCCCTTGACCGGATGAAAATCCTTGATCGCAATTGACACACCTTCCAGCGCACGCGGTCGCGGCTTTTTTGCGCCATAGATCTTCTCCGCCGCACGCGCCTGTTTCAGCGCACGCTCGTAGAAGTTGTAGGTGATGGCATTGAGCTTGGGGTTGACCGCCTCGCAGCGCGCGATCACCGCGTGCATGAGTTCTACAGGCGACAGCTTGCGTGACTTGAACGCGGCCAGCGCTTCGCTGGCGGTCAGATAACAGAGCTCCGGAGTCGAAACAGCCATGCGCTTCACTCCCCGCCAGGTGTCAACCTCGAAGCAATACAGCACGGGCGCCGCGGGAATTCAAGGCACCGATCTCGGCGCCGAGCATGCGTAGTGCTCGACGCAGATAGTCACCGGTCTGAAGCAGGCAGTAGCCGAAATTGAATTGCACCAGAGACCAATCTTCTGCGCAGGTTACCCTATCCAGGTGCCGCACCGCGGCGTTGTAGTCCTGCCGCCGCAAGCGCGTCGCCCAATAGACAAAGGGCACACGCTCCGTGCGAATAACGCGCACCAAATCGGCAGCCAGCCGGTCGGCACGGCGACGGTCGCGCGTCAGCGCACTGAGCGCCTCGTTCAGCTGCGCCTGCTCGGCGGCGGTTAACGCCACACGCGTCTGAATCCCTCTATCGCGTTACCGTTGCCCATAGTCAGCCCCGCTTCGTGGCTCGATAAACCAGCGTTTCGAATTCGAGGTAGGCCGGATAGGAGGCGATATCCTGAAACGGCAGGATCTGTGTCGCCCACATGCCACCGATACCGTGCTGGCGATCGATCCAGAAAAAAGTATTCGCAAGTCCCGCCCAGCTGAGCGCACCAGCCGCGCGACCGGTCGGTGCATCTTCGTCGATCACTTGAAATGTATAGGACCAGGATTTCGATACACCGGGAAAAAATTCACCGCTGTTGGCATAGGCCGGGTTGGCACTTACCCAGCCGCCGCTCTTAAGCGCACCGAGACCGTTGCACGCCATCTGCGCCACAGTCTCGGCGCGCAATACACGACCGTGCGGGCCATGCCCGTCGTTCAACACCATGCGGATGAACTTCATATAGTCGCCAACGCTGCCATAAAGCGCCGCGCCACCAAGTTCCAATTCCGGCGGTTGAGGCAAGACCATCTCCGGCGCCGCGCTCAGCTGCCCGTCCGGCGCACGCAGATGGATGCTTGCGAGCCGCGCGCGCATGTCGGGTGTCATGGTAAATGCGGTATCGGTCATCGCCAGCGGTGTGAAGATGCGCTCCTTCATGACCTCGCCGAGACGTTTACCGCGCAGCTTTTCGACGATGAGGCCCAGATACTCAATATTGGTGCCATAGGTCCAGCGCTCCCCGGGGTCGTGTACCAAGACGTCAAACAGACCGGCGTAGGTTGCGCTAAGCAAAGGTGGTATGCCGCGCTGTTCGCGATAGCGTTGCAGATCAGGATTGAAAAAGCCGTAAGCGAAGCCGGCGGTATGCAGCATGAGCTGAGCAATGGTGATATCGCTCTTGGGCTTGCGTAAGCGCGGTTCACCTTGGCTATCAAAGCCCTCCAGTACTCGCATCTCGGCCAGTTGCGGCAGGTATTTGTGCGCCGGATCGCTGAGCGATAACAGGCCTTCTTCCACCAGCTGCATCACCGCGACACCGGTGATGGCCTTGGTGCAGGAGGCAAGGAACACCACCGTATCGGTGGTCATGGGCGCAGCTTTGCCCAGTTCGCGCAGGCCGGCTGCGCCGCTATAAAAATTGTGATCGCGATCGGTTGCCATCGCGATCACACCCGGTGCGCCGCCGGCGCGGCCAACGGTGTCAGTCAGAAGCTGATCGGACAGTTGCTTCAAAGTCGGATTCAAATCGATATCCCCAATATTGTGCTGGTCGAATGATAGGCCGCGTGACAGCGCGCAACAGGCGGGGAAGAGGGTGCCCTGCCAGATGCCGTCATTGGTTGTGGATTAACGGCACCAATACCCGCGAATAGAAGGGCGCGCGGCCTGAGGCACGATGACCGGTTGACGTTGGCTGCGCACTGGGGGTCTCGCCTGGTTGTTGTTCGATACTTCAAAGACGCTTCAACGTCTGAGTGAGCATTTATACAAACACCGCAGCGCAACTCGAGCGAAACACGCGCGTGCCAACTACCAATGTGAAGTGCTCTGGGTGACGGCGCGGCGCTCGGCAATCCATCGATCGATCTTGGCGTCCAGGATCTGCATAGGCACGGCCCCATCGCGCAATAGCTCCGCATGGAAGTCACGCACATCAAAAGCAGTGCCCAGCGCATGTTCTGCCCGCGCGCGCAATGCGGTGATGCGCAGCTGCCCGATCTTGTAACTGAGCGCCTGACCCGGCCATGCGATATAACGTTCGACCTCGGCAACGATATCGGAGTCGGCCATTGATGAGTTGTTCTGCATGAAGGTGATCGCTTGTTCGCGGCTCCAGTGTTTTGCGTGTAGCCCTGTATCCACGACCAGGCGCATGGCGCGCAGCATTTCATCGTTCAAATGCCCATACCATTGCATGGGATCACGATACAGGCCGAGTTCGCGGCCTATGGATTCACAATAGAGTGCCCAGCCCTCGTTATAGGCTTTGAAACTATTGAAGCGTTGAAACCGCGGCAGATGATCGAGCTCCTGCTGGATGGCAAATTGATAGTGATGCCCGGGCACACCCTCGTGCAGAGCCAGGGTTTCCATGCTGTACAGCGGTTGTGCCCGTAGGTTGTGGGTATTGACGTAGAAGATCCCTGGCCGTGAGCCATCCGCCGAAGGTGCTTGATAGGAGCCGCCTGCGGCACTGGCGGCGCGAAAGGCTTCGACCGGCCGAATTTTGTAGTCGGCGCGCGGCATGCTTCTGAACAGTCGCGGCAGCTCGCCGTAGATGCGAAGTTTTAGATGCTCGAAGCCGGCCAGCAGCTGCTGCGGATCGCGCGCAAAAAAATCCTGCTTGTTCTGTAGGTGGCGATAAAAATCCTGCACGCTCCCGTGGAAGTCCAGTGCCTGCAGCACCCCGTCGATCTCACCGCGAATGCGTTCCATCTCGTCCAGGCCGAGCGCGTAGATCTCATCGGCAGTCAGCTCGGTCGTGGTGTGTTTACGGATCTGGTGACGATACCAGCGGTCACCATTGGGCAGCGCGCTCATGCCGACGGACATGCGTGCGTGGGGCAAGTAGTCACGCTCTATGAAGTCAGCGAGGCGACGATAGGCTGGTACGATGACAGTGACGATCGCTGCGCGATAATCCTCACTCAGTTGCACACGCTGTGCAGGCGGCATAGTCGCCGGTAACGCGGCGATGGGTTGCCAGAAGAGCGTCTGCTCTGGCGGGTCACGCGCGATGTCGCGCAGCTGGTTGACAACCTTGTGCATGACAACCCGTGGATTGACGACGCCGATACGCATGCCTTCACGCATCGCATCGATGGCACTGTCGACCCACACGGAAAAGGCGCTAGCGCGCGCCAGAAACGCGCGGTAGTCCTCTATGGTCTTGAAAGGCTGCGCGCTGTGCCCTGCACCCAGTAAAGCGAAGGTACTGGCCATGCTGCTCATCTGATCGATGGGCAACAGTCGGTCAGGAAACGACAGCCGCTCGAGTGTGAGCCGGCGGTCGCTCACAAAAATGTCATAGCTCAGACGTTGTGCCGCGCTCAGCGAGCTCGTGTCGATGGCTAATGCCCGTGCCAGAAAGTCCCGTTGCTCGCGCTTTAATGCAGCTTCGAAGGCGGGGCTGGCGGAATTTTCGAGACGGTCATCATAGCGATGGTCGCCAATGAAGGTGGCGGTGCTCGGCGAGCGCTGCAGACGCTGCTCGA
>JANOXY010000237.1:0-10122 GCA_031418675.1 Pseudomonadota bacterium | reverse complement strand
AGCCTGTGGGGCATGCGCATGACCGCCGGCATGGCCTTGCCCGTCACGCCGCTCATCGACCGGGTCGGTTATCGGGTGGTAGACCTGACCGGTTCTTCGCAATTCGAAGTGCTGATCCGCGAGTGTCGCGAAAACCCCTGGGATGGTTTGGACTTGCTGGTGCAATCCATGCCGCGCTCCAGGCTGCGCGCCGGCATGCGCTCCAATGCAGCGGTGACCTTCAGTGTCACGCCGGACGCGCTGATGGATGCCTGGATTCGGCAGTTGAACGAGCATGGTTGCCGCAGCTTCTGGATTTACGACGTGCTCTTCAATATCGACAAGATGCATAGACTGGCGAAGATCGCCAAAGCCTATGGCTCGGAAGTATCCGGCACCGTCATGTACACCTTGAGTCCGGTGCACTCGGATGCTTATTACGCTGACAAGGTCGAGAAGATCGCCGCATCACCGGACATCGACACCATCCTGCTCTACGACACCGCCGGCGTACTCGATGCCGAGCGCATCAAGACCCTGGTGCCGGCCATTGTCGCGCGGGCCGGTGGCCGGCCGATCGAATTACATTCCAATAATCGTCTGGGGCAATCGGTGCAGGCCTATCTGGGCGCCATCGAACTGGGTGTCACCATTCTGCATACCAGCACCCGCCCCATGGCCAATGGCCCGGCCGTGCCCTCGATTGAAGTGATGGCACGTAATGTGGCGCGGCGCGGGCACACCCACAACATTGACGAAAAATTATTGGGTCCGATTGCCGATCATTTTGAGAAAGTGGGCAAGGCAGCCGGTTTTCTGGTCAATCAGTTTGCTGAATACGATGTGCTGTCGGTCGATCATCAGATCCCCGGTGGCATGGTCGGCACGCTGCGTGCGCAACTCGCCAAACACAATATGGCGGACAAACTCGAAGCGGTTTTTGAAGAGACCGCCATCGTGCGTCGTGAACTGGGTTACCCCGGCATGGCGACACCCTTCAGCCAGCTGGTGGGTATCCAGGCGGTGTTGAATATCGTCACGGGCAAGCGCTACAGCGTGGTGCCGGACGAAGTCATTCAGTACGCAGCCGGTTTTTACGGGCAAACCGTGGCGCCTATCGAAGCCGATGTGCTCGATCGCATTATGTCGTCGTCACGGGCGCGTGACGTACTGGCCAGTCCGCCGGAGCAGCCGACTATCGAAGAGCTGCGCAAGCGTTATAACGCGCGCAACGACGACGAATTGATTCTGAAGGCACTGGTGCCGGAGGCCGATCTCGAGCGTATGCACGCGGCCGGGCCGGTGAAAACCACTTACCCGCTGTTATCGACAGCGCAACTTGAGCAAGTGGCACGGCTCATGAAACTTGCACAATCGCCGGTGGTGGAAGTGGCGAGCGCAGGGTTCGAATTGCGCTTGCGACGCTCGCATTGATCACCACCACCTTCACACCCCAGCACACAACGATCTAATCACCCAGCACTATTGTGCGCGTAGCGCTTTCGACGAGGTTGAGCCATGGGACGTCTGTCAGGAAAAATCGCAATGATCACCGGCGCTGGTGCTGGCATCGGCCGCGCCTGTATGCGCATGTTTGCCAAAGAAGGGGCGACGGTGTTTGGTGTGTCGCGCACCCAGGCCAATCTGGATGAAACCCTGCAGATGGTGCGCGCTGCGGGTGGTCAAGGCAGTGTGTACAGTGCCGATCTCTCGGATCCCGAGCGGGTCGAAGCGGCCGTCAAACAGTGCATCAAGGAATACGGTCGCATCGACATCCTGCTCAATGCGGCGGGGGTGGGCTACAGCCATAAGCTGATCAGCCCCGGCTCCATGGATCCCATCGACACCACGCCTATCGACAAGTGGCGCGAGATCATGGCGATTAATCTCGACAGCGTGTTTTATGTCAGTCGCCTGGTGGTGCGACAGATGAAGCAGCAGAAGGCCGGCTCCATCGTCAACGTTGCCAGCATCTTCGGCATGGGCGGTGCGCCCGATGCCCACACCTACACCGCGACCAAGGGTGCCATCATCAATCTCACCCGTTCGATGGCCGTTGCCTACGTCGACGATGGCATCCGCGCCAATGTGGTTGCGCCGGGGTTCGTAAAAACCCAGATGGTTGAGATGGTGCTGGATCAGTTGTTCTCGCCGGAGAATCCCAAACTCATTGCGCCCATGGGCCGCCCGGCGACGGTGGATGAAGTGGGTTATGCCTGTTTGTATCTGGCGTCCGATGAAGCGTCCTATTGCACGGGCACGGTATTGTGTGTGGATGGGGGATCGACGGGGCGGGCTTAAGCGCTGTTTGCGCACTGGAAGGAATGTCCGAATAAATTCGGACCTACAAATAGCTCCGAATTCATTCGGACATTCTGCGCAACCCCTGTAGGTCCGAATTCATTCGGACATCGTCCGCAGTCCCCGTAGGCCCGAATTCATTCGGACACCCAGCGCACCCCCTGTAGGTCCGAATTTATTCGGACATCCCGCGCAACCCCTAGAAGCTAAAATTCAATCCCATCTCAAGCAGGTGGAAGGTTTCGTCGTCACCGACACCCTGAATGGCGCCCTGGCCTGGAAACAGCACACCATAGGCAATACTCAGGCTCACGGTCTTGTTGATGAGCCAGTCGGTATAGATATTGAACTCGTCACCAAAATGACGGGATGTGACGGCTACGCCGCGGTAATTGTCTTCGACCAGAAAAAAGCTGCCGCCGATCATGCCGACCGTGACCTGCGGCAAGGGGTTCGCGGCCAGATGCACCAGATGGTTGCGCTGGTTGTTGTTGAACAGTAACCAGCCGCCGGTCACTTCACCTTGAAACCAGGTGCCCCAGCCACGCTTGTCGAAGCCGTAAAACAAGGGGTCAAAATCACGCCGCACATTATCGGTGGGATGTGGATCACCGGAGAACCAGGCATAGCGGTAGCTCAGTCGCGGCTGCCACGGCAGGTGTGGGAAATAGTAGATGGCTTCGCCGTACCAGGCGCTGGCATCAATCCGGCCGAAGCGACCATCACCAAATTGGCGGGTGGCCTCGCCCCACCAGGCGACCTGCGGCAAACCTTCGAAGCGGAAATCGTTGATACGCGCGCTGAGCACATTCATGCCTTCGCGTATGCCAAACAGGCGTGGCGTGTCGGTGTCCAGAATATGGGCGTAGAGCAGGCCGATGTGCCCGCCGCGCGTAAACTGGTATTCAAAATTGCCACCCGCGAGCGCGGTTTCGTCGTTGTCGGGATCGGATTCGAGGAAAAACAGATCGGCATGCCAGGCGCGGTAGTCGAGGCGCGCGACTAGCGTACGCTGAAATGCCTGGCGTGGTACCAGCCATACACCACCGTCGTTGCGCAGATCAAAATTGCCATCGTCGATCAAAAAACCATCGCCGATATCGAGGGTCTGGCGGCCGAAAGAAACATCGATGACCGGACGTTCGTTATCGTCGCTGGCCGCACCTGAGCGCCAACCCAATTGAGCAGCTTCGATGTCGACGCTGCCGTCGCCGCCGCGGGTGAAGGCCGCTGCGTCACCGTCGAAGAAAGTAGTGGCGCCGACCACCGAAACATTGCCGTACACACCATGGTTCGTGGTGAATCCCAGATAGGGTTTCATCTGGATTTCTGTCCAGCTCGGATCACCATCCCGTGCGCGCGTGAGGAAGTCCACCTGACCGAGTCCAAGGTTGGCATTGAACATCGTGACCGCAGCGAAGCCGGCCAGCAGGCCGGCGTTGAGGGTCACGCCGGGCAGTGGCTCGGCCTGGAATTCGGCGCGACACGCTGGCGCAAGGAGCATCAACAGCACCACGAGAGCAGACACTACGTGTGCCCGGCCCAGGGTCGTTATCGCAGTGGTGCGGCGGGTCAGGCGCGCAAAGGGTTTGTTAGGCAAGCGAGTTGAAGGGGACACGTGAGGCGTTGTAACGGGGAGGTGGCGGGATTATTCACCACGCCCCCGGTTTCGTCACCTGCCAGATCGGGTCAGCTGTTAATGCGACTTAACAGGTGCCGGCATAGGCCACACCTTGATAGATGTTGTAGAACAGCAGTCCCCAACAGATCAGTCCGCAGAGTGTGGTCAGTAGCCCGGCAAGTGTTTCCCGTTGTTGTGTCGACATTGAGATAGTCCTTGAGTGGTGTCAGTGGCACACACTCTAGGGATGGCGGGCAGCGGGCGAACCTCGCTTCTTGCGCGGCTATCGGTCCTGCCAGTGCAAACAATTCATAAGGTATCGAGCGGGATCTTGAGGTAGGAGATGCCGTTGGCCTCGGCGGCTGGTTTGTGGCCTGCACGCATATTGATCTGCACCGCCGGCAGGATCAGCAGCGGCACATCCAGGGTCGCATCACGTTTTGTGCGCAGAGCGACAAATTCTTTTTCGCTGATGCCCGCGTGCACGTGCACGTTGTATTTACGTTGTGCGCTGACCGTGGTTTCCCATAAATGATGGTCGCGGGTGGGCGTGAGATAGTCGTGGCACATGAACAGTCGCGTGTCATCCGGCAGACTCAACAGGCGTTGGATTGAGCGATAGAGTTGGGCGGCATCGCCGCCGGGGAAATCGCAGCGCGCTGTGTCGTAGTCGGGCATGAACAGGGTGTCGCCGACAAATACCGCGTCACCGATGACAAAACTGACACAAGCTGGTGTGTGTCCCGGCGTGTGCATGACGCGTGCATTGAGCTCGCCAATGGCAAACGTCTCGCCGTCCTTGAACAGATGGTCAAATTGCGATCCATCGGTAACAAACCGCTCATCTTCGTTGAACAGCGGCTTGAAGCTGGCCTGCACCTGGGTGATGTGTTCACCGATCCCAACCTGGCCACCGACTTTGGCCTTCAGATACTGGGCCGCGCTCAGGTGATCCGCATGGGCGTGGGTCTCGATGATCCAATCGACCGTGAGGCGTTCCTGGGCGAGATACACCAGCACCTCGTCCGCTGACCGGGTACTGGTACGGCCCGACTTCGCATCGTAATCGAGCACCGGGTCGATGATGGTGCAATGGTCACCGGTAGGTTCGGCGACAACATAGGTGACAGTGAAGGTGGCGGGATCAAAAAAACCGTGGACGCGTGCTTGCATGGGGACAGTCCGGATCAGGAACCGGCAAGGAGCGTAACGAGCGTTGCGGTTGGCAGCTATATGGGGATCTACTTAAACGACAGCAGTAACTGCCTGGCCTGTCGCGCTACAGCGGCGTGTTTTTCAGGCGCAAGGCATTACCGATAACCGATACCGAACTCAAACTCATCGCTACGGCGGCGATCATGGGCGATAGCAGCCAACCGGTCAGCGGGTACAGCACACCGGCTGCAAGTGGCACGCCGAGGGCGTTGTAGGCAAAAGCAAACCACAGGTTCTGGCGCATATTGTTCAGGGTCGCGCGGGCGCAGTTACGCGCTGTTGCAATACCGCGCAGGTCGCCTTTCAGCAGGGCGATCGATGCACTCTGCATTGCGATATCGGTACCGGTGCCCATCGCAATGCCGACGTGGGCGCGCGCCAGGGCCGGCGCGTCGTTGATGCCGTCGCCCGCCATCGCCACCACCCGACCATCGGCCTGCAGGCGTTCGACCAGGGCAAGTTTGTCGGCCGGTTGCATGTTGGCGTGATGTTCGGTGATACCCAGTTCGTCTGCCACGCGCGTGACGCTGGCGGCACTATCACCGCTGGCCATCACGATGCGCAATCCTGCCGCACGCAACGAGGTCAGCGCAGATGCGGTAGTGGGCTTGATGGTGTCGGCCAGGGCCAGCAGGCCGGCAAGTCGGCCATCGATGGCGAGATAGATCAGCGTTGCACCGCTGCGCGCGATCGCTTCGCTCGCGTCGCGCAGGGCGTGGGTGTTGATACCGAGTTCCATCATCAAGGCCGTGTTGCCCAAGGCCGCAGTGCGCTCACCGATACGCCCGCACACACCGCGTCCGGGCTTGGCTACAAAATCGGTTGCACGCTGCAAGGCTGCGTGATGCTCACCCGCGGCCCGGACCAGGGCGCGTGCCAGGGGATGTTCGCTGTGTTGGTCGAGACTCGCTGCGTGCGCCAGCACATCATTCCGGGAGTAGCCCGGTAGCGCGACGATAGCGGTGAGGGCCGCGCAGCCGCTGGTGAGTGTGCCGGTCTTGTCGATCACCAGGGTATCGACCCCGTGCAGTGCTTCGATGGCGGCCGCGTCACGAAACAGCACCCCGTGCTGGGCTGCGCGGCCGGTCGCAACCATGATGGACATCGGCGTGGCGAGGCCGAGCGCGCACGGACAGGCAATGATCAATACCGCGACCGCGCTCACCAGGCCATGCACCCAACGGGGCTCGGGGCCAAACAAGCCCCAGCCCAGCAGGCTAAACACCGCACATAACACCACACCCACCACGAAGTGAGCGGCGACTCGGTCGGCCAGACGCTGTAGCGGCGCTTTGGAACGCTGGGCGTGGACGACCAGCTGCACGATATTGGCCAGTACCGTGTCCTGGCCTACTTTTTCGGCGCGTAGTACCAGCGTGCCCGTGGTGTTCTGGCTTGCGCCGACCACGCGGTCGCCCGGCTTTTTGCTGATCGGCAAAGGCTCGCCGGTGAGCATGGCTTCGTTGACCGCACTGTGACCTTCCAGTACCACACCATCGACCGGTATCTGTTCACCGGGTCGCACACGCAGGCGATCACCGACTACCGCAAGGGCGAGTGGGATCGCCGTTTCGTGGCCTGCGTTATCCAGTCGATGGGCGGTCTGGGGTGCGAGGCGCAATAAAGACTTGATCGCATCGGCAGTCGCACCGCGTGCCTTCAGCTCCATGATTTGGCCCAGCAATGTCAGGGACACGATCACCGCCGCCGATTCGAAATACACGGGCACCGCGCCCATGCTGCGAAACGCGACGGGTAACCAATGCGGCGCAAGGCAGGCCAGCACGCTGAAACCGAAAGCGGCACTGACACCCAGTGCGATCAAGGTCCACATATTGAGACTGCGATGAACAAGTGACGCCCAGCCGCGCACAAAGACCGGTGCGCCGGCCCACAGCACCACTGGCAATGCGAGCACCAACTCCATACGGGCAAGCAGCGCCGGCGACAGCGCAACGTAGCCATGGCCGCCCATGGCCAGGGCCATCACCGCGATACTGAAGGGCAAACTCCACCAGAAGCGCCGACGGAAATCCCGTAGTTCGGGGTTGTCATCCGAGCCTAGGCTCGGCATCTGCGCTTCCAGCGCCATGCCACATAGTGGGCAACTGGTCGCGCGCAGCTCGCGCACTTCAGGATGCATGGGGCAGGTGTAGACGCTGCCGGGCGCCGCGACCGGTTCAGCACGCGCTTGCAAATACTGCAGCGGCTGCGCGACAAACTTGTTCAGGCAGCCCGCGCAACAGAAACGATAGCTTGTGTCCTGATAGTCAAAAACATGGGGCGAGGTGCTGCGCACCGTCATGCCGCACACGGGATCGCGCGACAGCGGCTCCGCGTCGGGCGTGACCGGCGAGGGCGGCAGTGAATTGACCGAGGCGCTCAATTCAAGGCGCCACCGACGACGCCATAACCCTGGGCGCGCCAGCGCAACATGCCACCGGCAAGGTTGGCGGCCTCGTGGCGTCCGGCGCGGCGCAGGATCACGATGGCCTGGGCCGAGCGCCCACCGGCGCGACAGACCGTGACCAAGGGTTTGTCGTCTTTGATTTCCTTGACCCGGGCGGCGAGTTCACCGAGCGGAATGAGCTCAGCACCTTCGATATGACCGAGCGGACCGTTGAACTCATCAACTTCGCGCACATCGATCACGCGCACCGCATCGCGGTGTTCATCCAGCCACAGGGGATCGAGTTCCCACAGTCCGGCAAAGGTGTAGGTGAGGGGCGCCCAGTGCGGTGTGTTATCCGGTACCTGGCCATCGGCGGGCTGGCCACTGCGCAAATTGGCCGGCAGTGCCACGTCAATTTTTTTCGGATGGGGCAGACCCAGATTGTTCATGTAACCAACAAAGTCCGATTCGCTGATTTCACCACCAAAGCGCGGATTGAAACGTTTCTCCTCGGCGACGCTGGTGACGGTGAGGCCGCTGTAATCGTGGGCCGGATACAAACGCGTGTTGTCGGGCAGTGAAAAAATCTGGGTGCGTATCGATTGGTAGAGGCGCGCCGCGCTGCCCTGTTGAAAATCCGTGCGGCCGCAGCCGCGGATCAGGATCGCATCGCCGGTGAAGGCCATGCTCTCGTCGTCGAGCACAAACGTCAGGCAGCCATCGGTATGTCCTGCCGTGCTGCGGACCTGCAGGTGGCGGCTGCCGAACTTGACGCGATCGCCGTGTTTGAGCAGCACATCGGCACCCTCAACGCCGGCCGCTGCGGCGATGCCAATGTGTGCACCGGTGCGCTGCTTGAGCAACCAGGCGGCCGTGACGTGATCGGCATGGCAATGGGTGTCGAGCACCGTGTGCAGGTGCAATCCCAGCTCCTCCAGCAAGGCAAGATCACGGCGTGCCTGTTCGAATACCGGGTCTATGAGCAGGGCTTGAGAACTGACGTCGTCACCCAGCAGGTAGGTGTAGGTCGATGACTCCTGATCGAATAATTGACGAAAGATGAGCATGGGCGTGGACCTGAAATTGAAAGTGCGGGTCGCTGCAGCGTTACACGCTATTGTGAGCCGGGCGCGCAGTGGCGCAAAGGGCCAGGACTGGACCGAGATCATATTCGAGTGGAATTTGCTGTACAGGCATTGCGCTAAACCGACCGGATTCTGCCAAGCAGTTCGCCGCGAGCAGGCCGTGCGCCGGACCCAGTGCTCGTGACACTCTGGCTATAATCGCGCCATGATGTTTTCCAATCTTGCCGTGCGTGTTCACGTGGCGCACTTGGCGATCGTCCTGCAATTTCTGTTGACCATGCAGGCCTCAGCAGCTGAACCCATGACCGCAGTTGGGCTTGGCGAAGTGGTCGCCGTGCGTGGTGATGAAGTGCTGCTGCGTGCCGGCAGCCGGGAACTCGTCAAGCTCGCACTGGGGCAGACCCTCGGCGCTGGCGATGAAGTGCGCACCGGTCCCTATGGTGGCGCCGCGATTTTATTCAACGACGACACCCAGGTGCGCGTGCACCGCAACGCGGTGTTCCAGATCGAAGCTGTACGCAACGCTGACGGCGTGGAGGAGAGCCGCTTTGCGTTGTTGTCGGGCGCCGCATGGTCGCGCGCCAAGGCTTTGTTCCGCACCGTCACCGCCGGCGTACAACGTGGCCGGCGCACCATTGTCAGTGTCCGTACGCCAACCGCGACGCTGGGTATTCGCGGCACCGATTGGCATGTGAGTGTCGACGCCGACGGGCGCACCACCGCCACCGTGTTGTCCGGAGAAGTAGAGCTGGCCAATGAGTTGGGTAAGGTTGCGCTCACCCGGGGTGAAGTGGGCACCGCCGCGCGCGGCCAGGCACCGTCCAAGCGCGCCATCGTCGATTTGCGCGACCGTCCCTTGATTGTCCTGCAGACCGGGCCCGAATGGCTGGAGATGTTGTCGATCAGTGGCAAGCCCGTCCATGACGAGTCCGCAAACGAGACGCCAGCGGCTGAGTTTGTAGACAGCCAGGCGCGCATTGCTGCGGCCGAGCTTGCGTTGGACGGCGGTGATTATCCACGTGCGCAGACTTTATTGAAGGGCGGCGCGGTGACCCCAGGTAGCGCATTGGTGGCTGGGCTCATTGCCCTGCACGCACGGGATTACCCGCAGGCCGAACAGCAACTGGCGCTGGCTGCGACCACCAGCGAACCACGCCGCGCGACACTTGCGCGCCTGGCGAGCATCGGAGTGATGGTCGAGCAACGGCGCTTTGAGGTCGCTGAAGCCACCATGGCGCAGTTGCTCGGACACGCCGACGAAGTCGCCGATACTCATCTGGTCAATGCCTGGTTGAAGTCCTTCGCCGGCGATCACGCCGGCGCCATCACTTTAACTAGCGCTGCGGCGATGCGCTTTTCCGCCGATGCGCGCTTTCCCACCCTGCTTGCCCATCTCTACTTTCTGACCGACCAGCGTGCGGATATGGAAGCCGCCGTCGGCCGTGCCCTGGCTCTCGATCCGCGCGCCCATCTGGCCTGGTATGAGCAAGGCCTCTATTACCAGTACAGCGAACCCGATGCGCCGCGCG
>JANOXY010000236.1:0-7451 GCA_031418675.1 Pseudomonadota bacterium | reverse complement strand
CCGTGGCCGCTGCCCAAGCTGTTCCGCCTGGCCAAGAAGGGCAAGCTCGACGAGGCGGTATTTGAGGGTGCGACCATCAATACACCGTCGATGCTGTGTGTGGAGGATTATCTCGATGCGCTGCGCTGGGCGGCCGGTATCGGTGGCCTGACGGCGCTGTGCGCACGCTCACAACAGAACCTCGCGGTGCTCGATGCCTGGGTCGCCAAGACACCCTGGGTCGCGTTCCTGGCGGCTAACCCGGCCGAGCGGTCCAACACCTCCATTTGCCTGAAGATCGTGGCCGACTGGTTCCTCAAGTTAAGCGAAGACGCGCAGGCGGATTTCACCAAGAAGCTGTCAGCCCTGCTCGAGCAGGAGGACGTGGCCTACGACATCAACGGCTATCGCAACGCGCCACCGGGTTTGCGCATCTGGGGTGGCGCGACCGTTGAGGCCAGTGATCTTGCGGCGCTGCTGCCGTGGCTCGACTGGGCCTACGCCGAACTTGCCGCCAAGCACACCGGCGCCTGATGGGCGCCTGACGGAGTAATCACTATGTACAAAGTTTTTGTTGCCGACGAGTTGTCGGCCGAAGGTGTCGCCGCACTCCGGGAATATCCTGAAATCGAGATTGATTTTGCTGCCGGCTTGTCGGTCGCCGACGCCATTCCCCATGCCGCCGCCGCCGACGCGATCATCGTGCGCAGCGCCACCAAGATCAAAGGTGAGTTGCTGGCCGCGGCGACCAAGGTCAAGGTCATTGGGCGCGCCGGTATCGGGGTCGACAACGTCGATCTCGACGCCTGCACCGAGCGTGGCATCGTGGTCTTGAACACCCCCGACGCCAATGCCACGACCACCGCTGAACTGGCCATCGCCCATCTGTTCTCCCTGTGCCGCGGCTTGCCGGCCGCCGACGCTTCAGTGCGCGCGGGCAAATGGGAACGCAACAGCATGGTCGGCACTGAAGTGTCGGGCAAAACCGTCGGCATCGTCGGTTTTGGCACCATTGGTCGGTTATTTGCCGAGCGCGCGCGCGGCCTGAAGATGCGCGTGATCGGTTTCGACCCCTTTGTCACCGAAGCCACCTTTGCTGAACATGGCGTGGAGAAGGTCGACCTCGACCTGCTGGTCGGCAGCGCAGACTTCATCAGCCTGCATTGCCCGGTCACCAAGGACACCCGTGGTTTGCTGAGCCGCGAACGGTTGAGTGCCATGAAAAAGGGCGCCCGCGTCATCAACTGTGCCCGCGGCGGATTGATCGACGAGACGGCCATGATCGAACTGCTCGCCAACGGTCATTTGGCCGGCGCCGCGCTCGACGTTTTTGAGCAGGAGCCGCCGCCCGCCGATTCGCCCCTGTTCAAGTCCGCGGGTATCCAGTTCACCCCCCATCTGGGCGCCTCGACCCACGAGGCCCAGACCGCTGTCGGTATCGAAATCGCGCACCAGATCGCCGCTTTCCTGATCCGCAACGAGGTGATCAACCCCGTCAATGTGCCCAGCATGGCGCCGGACAAACTCGCCAAGCTCGAGCCCTATATGGAGCTGGCGCGCAAGCTCGGTCGTTTGTTATGCGGCATGTCGGAAGCGCCGCTGAGTGCGGTGGAAGTCGGGGTATTCGGCGCGGCTGCCAATCTCGGCACCCAGCCCATAGCGAGCGCGGCGATGGTCGGCCTGCTGTGTGGGCACCACGCGGTGCCGGTCAATCAAATCAACGCCATCCATCTTGGGCGCCGCCAGGGCATCACACTCACCCAGGTGAGCTCGGCTGATTCACGGGACTATGTGTCGCTGGTGCGAATCACGGCCAAAAATTCCAAGCAGACCATCTGCCTCGAAGGCACGCTGTTTGACGAGCGGCATCCGCGCCTGGTGCGGGTCAACGACTACGAGGTTGAAACGGCGTTGGAAGGGCACTTGCTGTTCACCCGTCACGCCGACCAACCGGGTGTCATCGGTGCGATGGGTGAGATTCTCGGCCGGGAGGGCATCAACATCTCGCGCATGCAGGTGGGTGTCGCCAAGGGCAGTGACCGCGCGATTGCGGTGCTGGGTGTGTCGCAGGCTTTGGAACACAAGACCTTGGATCTTCTGACGGGCATCGCCGCCATCGACAAGGTGTTACAGGTCGAGTTCTGAACTGGGTGACGGCACCCACGCTGCCTCCATCGCGCAGATCTCGTATTCGCAAAGTGGGCGGGGTTTAGTCAATGGCCGCCAGGCGCAGATCGGGCTTCGTCTCGGCAGACCGGCATGCTGGCCGGATATAGATCCGGACGATTTGCAGCTCCCCTTCTCGATCAGACGCCGGTCGGCTGACCGGCGTATTCCAGGCGCTAGCCGCTTAGGCTGCTATTTCGTCGTCGTCTTCTTCGACCAGGTCCAGACCCAGATCGTTGGTCAAGTGCTGGGTGGCAGGCAGGGTCGCCACCAGGCTCTGCAGCTGTGTAACGGCGGTGCTCCAATCGACGGCATTTTCGCCGGCGCGAACAGCAGAACAGGCGTGGATGGCTGCGAGTGCTTCGGCAGTGGCACCGGCATTGCAGGCCATCTTAAGTAAGATCATCGCTTGCGCTTTCGCGTTTGAATTCAATCCCTTCATGGTTGCTCCTTAGTGTGACTCGGCTACGGCCACGGGGTGGGGCGGTCGCGCTGAATTTCTGGTATTTGCGCTGGCGTCATTCTGGCCAACGCGGCGCCAATTCAATTTCTCCGAGGACGTTTGCCGCGCTTGGGCGGCAGGTCTTTCTCTATCGTAGAGGAAGCATCCGATCCCCCGGCTCTCACTAAAGATACTATGCAGTTAATACCGCGCTCGCAAGCGCAACTAACCCGCGTTGGCTGTGCTGCCTGTAAAAGATTATGTCCTCAGGCACTCGTCGTGATGATCAGCTCAAAACCGGAATATGCCATAGCCCTGGGCACCGAGCGGGGCATTCAGTGCAGCACTGATGGACATGCCGAGCGCGTTGCGCGTATCGATCGGATCGACGATGCCGTCGTCCCACAACTCCGACGTCGCGTAGTAGGCTGACATCTGGTGCTGGTAGGCCTCCAGCGTCTCGCGATACACGCGATCGAGCTCGCTTTGCTCAACCTTCTCGCCGCGGCGTTCCAACTGGCGCAGCTTCACTTCCGATAGGGTCTTGGCAGCCTGCTCGCCACCCATGATGCCGATGTTGTGATTGGGCCAGGAAAACAACATGCGTGAATCGTAGGCGCGCCCGCACATGCCGTAGTTGCCGGCGCCGAAGGAACCGTGGCACATGACTGTGAATTTCGGCACGTGGGAACCGACCTGCGCCATGATCATCTTGGCGCCGTCCTTGGAAATACCCCGAGCTTCATACTCACGGCCAACCATGTAGCCGGTGATGTTCTGCAGGAACACGATGGGTGTGTTGTTCTGATTACACAGCTCGATGAAGTGTGCACCTTTCAGTGCGCTATCGTTGAACAGCACGCCGTTGTTGGCGAGGATGCCGACCTTGAAGCCCCAGATATTGGCGTAGCCACACACCAGGGTCGTGCCATAGGCGGGCTGATATTCATGAAATTGACTGCCGTCGACTATCCGCGCGATCACTTCGCGCATCTCGAAGGAGCGCTTGATGTCGTCCGGGATGATGCCGTAGAGCTCGTCGGGGTCGTAGTAGGGCGGTTCAACGGCGTCGCGTTGCAGGTTCCATTTCGGAGTCTGTTCCCACTGCGCAACGATTTCACGGCCGATGGCGATCGCTTCCTCCTCCGTTGAGGCGGGATAATCGCAAGTGCCGCTGACCTGGGTATGCAGATCGCAACCGCCGAGCTCGTCGGCCGTGACGATTTCTCCCGTTGCAGCCTTCACCAGCGGTGGTCCGGCCAGAAATACCGCACCCGTGCCGCGCACGATCACGGAATAATCCGACAGCGCAGGGATATAGGCACCACCCGCCGTGCAATGGCCGAACACCAGGGCCAGCTGCTTGACGTTCATTTTCGACAGAATGCTTTGATTGCGGAACATGCGGCCGGCCATGTACTTGTCCGGAAACAGTTCCGATTGCAATGGCAGGAAGCCGCCGGCGCTATCGCACAGATGAATCACCGGCAGGTGATTTTCTATCGCCATGTCCAGCACGCGCACGATTTTTTTAACCGTCAGCGGATACCACGCGCCGCCTTTGATGCTTGAGTCATTGGCGTTGATGATGACCTCGCGACCCTGCACCATGCCTATGCCCGTCACAACACTCGCGCTCGGCGCTTCGCCGTCATAGGCCATGTTTGCGCACAGGGTCGAGAGCTCGAGAAACGGCGTGCCCGGATCGAGCAGTTTCTCGATGCGCTCGCGCGGCATCATCTTGCCGTGATTAGCGAGTCGCTCGATGTCCTTTTGCGGTCGGTCAAAACGCGCAGCGCGCTGTTTTTCGTGCAGCTCGCGCGCCAGCCCCCGGTTGTGGGCGTAGTAGCGGCGAAACTCCGCCGAACCCGTCTGAATGGTGGATTGAATGCGTGGCATCAGGACTCCGCGTGCAAAGAAATGAGTTGTGCGCCTTTGTCGAAGGTCTGGTTGATATCAACGTAAACGGCTTCGACAGTGCCGTCGCGCGGGGCGACGATGTTGATCTGCATCTTCATCGATTCTATGACGATGAGTACGTCGCCAGTAACAACCGATGCACCGACCTTGGCATTGATGCCGACCACGACGCCGGGCATATCGGCGCGCAGCGTGTCATCGCCACCGGCATGGTGTTGTGCGGCGGTGATGGCGTCTTCGTAACCTATCGAAAAGCTGCGATTGCCTATGCGCAGGTGGATGCGATTGCTTTCCCAGGTGCGCCACACCTGGTAGCTGCGACCATCGACGGTCAGTAGTGCGCATTCGTCGTTCAGCGCGCTGGACTCACGCACCTGATGGGCGACGCCATCAACCGTCAGCACCAATTCGGGATTGCGTGCCGCGATACTGACGCCGTGATCCGTACCGTCGAGATTAAAAATGTATTCGAGTGCCATGTTCAGTTCCGCCAGGCGCCAATCGAGGCGTAGGGTTCGGGGGTATCGTAGACCAGGCGGCGGAAATCCCGGACGCCGAGGGCGGCCGCAATCAAGAGTGCTGCGCGATCGGTTTCGTCCAGTGCAGGCGCGACCAGATCGGCAGCGTGCTCAACCACGAAGCCGGTGTGCAAATGGCCAGCGCGGAACACCGGGTGGCGCAGCACCGCACCGAGATAGTCGATGTTGTTGCTGACACCGAGCAGCACAAATTCATCCAGCGCGCGAACAATACCGTCAATGGCCGCAGCGCGGTTAGCGCCGTAACAGACAAGCTTGCCTATCATCGAATCGAAAGCCGCTGTAATGGCCTGGCCCTGGCGAATGCCACCATCAAAACGCACGCCTTCGCCTTCCGGCACACGCAGCAGCTGTGCGACACCGGTGGCCGGGCGGAAATCGTGTTCCGGCTCTTCGCAGCAAATGCGGCATTCGATGGCGTGCCCACGCTGGCGGATCTGCTCTTGGGTCCAGGGCAGGCCTAAGCCCGCCGCGACGCGCAACTGCGCTTCGACCAGATCCACCCCGCATACCATTTCGGTGACCGGGTGCTCGACCTGCAGGCGCGTATTCATTTCGAGAAAATAGAATTCACCATCGGGGGCGAGAATGAATTCCACCGTGCCCGCATTGCGGTAGTTGGCGCTGGCCGCCAGTTCAACAGCGGCGGTGCAAATTCGGTCGCGCAGGTCCGCTGCTAGATCCGGTGCCGGCGATTCTTCGATGATTTTCTGGAAACGACGCTGCACCGAACATTCGCGCTCGTACAGGTGCACGACCTTGCCCTGCCCGTCGCCCATGACCTGCACTTCGATGTGGCGTGGGCGTTCGATATAACGTTCGGCATACACACGGCCATCGGCAAAATAACGCTCGGCTTCGCCCATTGCAGTGCGCGCGCGTGCCGCGAGTTCGTCGATGCTGCGCACGATGCTCATGCCCTTACCACCACCACCGGCAGCGGCCTTGATGAGCAGGGGAAAACCAATCTTGGCAGCCTGTTCGACGAAGACCTCGAGGTCCCCATCCTGGGTCACGCTGGGTGACACCGGCACGCCGGCCCGCACCGCGAATTCACGCGAGTGAATCTTGTCGCCCATCAGCCGGATGACTTCCGACTGCGGACCGACGAAGGCCAGGCCGGCCTTTTCCACCGCTTCAGCAAAACGCGCGTTCTCCGACAGGAAGCCGTAGCCGGGATGGATACATTGCGCACCTTGGGCCTGCGCAATGTCGAGTAATTGTGAAATGTCGAGATAACCGGCGGTTGGTACATCGGCTGTTAGTTCCACGGCGACATCGGCCAGCGCGACGTGGGGCGCGTGGCGGTCTTCGTGGTGATAGACGGCGATGGCGCGCAAGCCGAGGTTGCGCGCGGTACGAATAACGCGGCAGGCGATTTCGCCGCGGTTGGCGATCAGGATGCTGTCGAACATGGATGTGTCTGTCGTTACGGTGTGCGGTCAGTGCGCCGGTGAGTCCCGGCCCGGTGAATTTTTTTGGAGTATACCGTCTTTGGCGAGCCACGCTCCAGGCACGACTATGGGCAGATCGAGCAACATCTGGGCGTACGCCTTGCCCTGCGGATCGTGACGCAAGGAGGCCACCCCACCACCCCCTAACGCGCGCTCCAGAACGAAGTTGAAACCATCCAAGCCAGGCCATGCATAACGCCTGACAGGGCCGTGCGCGAGATGGGCAAACCAGGCCCCGACCACTTCCGCGCGGAGTTGTTCGTGCAGCACAGGCAGGAATTCGGCGCGCCGCGCCAACACGCCAATGTTGGCGCTGTCACCCTTATCTCCCGAGCGGGCGTAGGCCAGCATGCGCAACGGCACGCTGCTGCCAATGGCTGGCGGCCGCGCGGATGCATCGTCCACGTTGTCAGTGCCGGTGCAGACGGCCACACCGGCCGGCGCCGGGACGTCAATACGCTGGTCGCCAAGCAATACTTCGATGTTCACCCGCGACTTGGGTACCAGGCACGAATAGAGGCGGATGATGGGCTGCACCGTGGGCCGTCCGCCCGCAAATCCGGTCAGGCCATGGGCCATGGCGGTGGCGGCCGGGAAGATCTCGCGCGCGAAGATTTCCAGGGCACGTTTGTCGCCATGGGCGACGCCGATCTTAACCACCACCTCACGCGTATCCGCCATACGTCCATGGGGGCCGTAGGTGCTTTCGGCGCCCAATACTTCCACCGATACCTCGCGGTAGTCGGGCAAGCCGGCTGCCACGAACATACGCCGCGTGCGGGCCAGGATCGCCTGCGCGACACGTTCACCTTTATATTTTGCCTGGTGACCACCGATCATCATGGTCGCGGTCGCGCGATATCCATCGGGGAAGGTGGCCGAGACTTTGTAGGTCTCGCTTGGCGCATGACCGCGTGCGCCCCGTACGGCGACCCGATCACCATCGAGCGC
>JANOXY010000235.1:0-5578 GCA_031418675.1 Pseudomonadota bacterium | reverse complement strand
GGCTGTCTCCGGGCGGCGTGCTGGGCGGCATCGAATGGGGTTATGCAGCCGACGAAAACCACGTCTACGTGCCGATCTCCGATGTGTGGGAAGCGCGTAGCGCACCCGGTGCAGCCGGCGGCATCTACGCGCTGAACATCGCCGACGGCAGTACTTTCTGGCAAACCCCGGCCAGCAAACCTGCTTGCCTCGGCACGCCCGGTTGCAACGCCGGCCAACCACAGGCCGCGGCCCTGATCCCCGGCGCGATTTTTTCCGGTTCGATGGGTGGCTATATGCGCGCTTACGACCCGCTCACGGGCAAAGTCATCTGGGAGTTAAGCACCCTGCGTGATTATCCGACCGTCAACGGCGTCAAGGCCAAGGGCGGCTCGATCAAGGGCGCCGGTGTGGTGGTCGTCGATGGCTGGGTGTATTTCGGTTCCGGTTATGGCCTGTGGGGCATGCCCGGCAACGTCTACCTGGCCTTTGGCCCCAAGACCAAGTGAAGGGCAGGTGCTTTGCAGTCGCGCTTAGGCGAGTGACGCCAAAAGCGCGGCGCGTGGCTATCGGCGGCGACGAGGGCGACTAATGGAATCACCATCGATCTCACGTTGCGAGATCGCCACCTGGATACTGTTTGTCGGTGGCCTGCTCGGGCTGTTACGTATCCACCTGCTCCCATCCTTATTGGCAGGACTGCTGGTTTTTGCGCTGGTCGACGCGCTCGTGCCCTTATTACGCAGGCCCGATACCCAACGCGACACACCGCGCCTACTGGCGGTGGCCTTGATTGCGGCGGTTGTCATCGCGGCCACTTCGGCGGCGATCCTGTCCTTGGCGTCCTTCCTGCGCAACGGTGGCGACAACCTGCCCGCGCTCATCCAGCGCATGGCCGAGATCATTGAACATTCGCGCGCCAGTTTGCCCGCATGGGTTCTGCAGTATGTACCGGAGAACACCGAGGAACTGCGCGTGGCCCTGGTCACCTGGCTACGCAGTAATGCCGAAGTATTTCAAGTTGCAGGCACCGGCGTCGGCCGCGCGCTGGCGCACATCATCATCGGCATGGTGATAGGCGCTTTGGTATCGCTCGAGACGGCCACCGTGCGGCTCGATCGGGGTCCGCTCTCGATAGCGCTGAACGATCGCGCGCGTCATCTGACCTTAGCGTTCCGTCGCGTGGTATTTGCGCAGGTACGCATATCGGCCATCAATACGGCTTTTACCGGTGTGTATTTATTGGTTGTGCTGCCGTGGTTCGACGTCACCCTGCCGTTTGCCAAGACCCTCGTCGTTGCAACCTTCGTGCTGGGTCTTATTCCCATCCTGGGCAATCTGATTTCGAACACCATGATTTTCATCGTCAGCTTGAGTCAGTCGCTCTATCTGGCGGTAGCGTCCCTCAGTTATCTGATCATCATTCACAAGCTCGAGTATTTCTTGAATGCACGCATTGTGGGTGGACAGATCCGCGCGCGCGCCTGGGAGTTGCTGTTAGCCATGTTGGTCATGGAAGCCACCTTTGGTGTCACGGGGCTGATGGCCGCGCCTATCTACTACGCCTACATCAAAGACGAGCTGCGCGACAAAAATTTGGTTTAGGCCGGTGCGCAGCGGCGCACGGCGTCATCGCTCGAGGCGCCCTGCCCGATCAGGCGTTGTTATCTCAGCGTTGAATCGCTAGGGTTCGAGCGGAAACACAGGGGTAGCGCCATGCTATTGAATTTTGATTCCACGCAGATACGTACGCAATTCACCAACGACGGTGTGGTGTTCCTGCCTGGTGTACTCGACGCGCGCGCCCTGGCACTTGCTGAGGCCTGCTTTGAATGGACCTTGGCCCATCCCGGCCCCGGTGCCGGCCCCGTGCTGCTCGGCACGCCCGGCACCTTCTATCAAGACCAGGCCAATCCCGACAGCTTTCCTGCTTACCGCGCGTTCCTGCGCGAGACCGTGGTGGCCGATCTCGCCGCGCAGTTGTTCGGTTGTGAAAATATCTGGCTGATGTACGAACAGATCTGGTTGAAAGATGGCGCCGATACGCGGCGCACGCCCTGGCATCAGGACCTGCCTTACCTGCCGGCCAGCGGCTCGCAGCTGGTGGTGTTCTGGATCAATCTCGACCCGGTTGAAAAGCCGTATTCGCTGGAGTTCGTGCGTGGCTCCCAGCGTGGTCCGCTCTACAATCCCAGCGCCTTCAATCCTGACGACGAAGCAGCCAATCTGTTCGACGCTGGCCAGTGGCCAGCGCTGCCCGCCATCGAATCTGCGCGCGCCGATTTCCCGATTGTGTCGTGGGCGACGCAGCCCGGGGATGTGGTGGCTTTTCATCCGGCGGTTTTACATGGTGGCGCACCGACCCGCGCGGGCGTGCGGCGCCGCACCTTATCCCTGCGTTTTTTTGGCGACGACGCCTGGGTTGCCACGCGACCCCACGATGGCATGGCCAATATCGATGGCCTCAAGCACGACGATGGCGGTCGCCATCCCTTGAAGCAGATGGCGCAGGCCCAACACGGGGCGCCGTTCCGGCATCCGGATTTTCCGCAACTGCGACCGCGACTCACGAATGGCGACCAGGTGCCGGCCGCTTAGCAGTCGTGAATACTCCACCGCCTAAAGGCGGTGGCTTCGGGTTACGGCTGAAAGCCGGATGAGTCGGCCATGCGGCCGACGTGGAGGCAACTCATAGCTCATCGTCTTCCGCTGGCGGAGTCTGAACCCTGACACATCGACTGCCTATGCTGCGGGTGATGTCAACGGCGATGGTTTCGACGATTTCCTGATCGGTGCAATTTCCGCAGGTCACCGAGCCAACGATGCCGGGGTCAGCTTCCTGGTTTACGGTAAAGGCACACCCTTCGACCCGAGCTTGCCGCTGTCGAGTCTCGACGGTCACACCGGCGTACGGCTTGATGCTGTCGCTACGCGCTACGGCAGCTACCACGTCGCCGCCAGTGCCGGGGCCATCAACGGTGACGCCTTCGGTGACATGATAATTGGCGCCTGGTCAACCTGCGTGCCGGAGGTGTTTCAGGGTAGTGGTGCGGCCTACATGGTGTTTGGCAGCGTTGCTGCCCAGCCCGCCGGCATCGACACGCTGATTTGTGACTCGATGGATCATCCCATCGATGGCGGCAGTGGCACGCACACCTTACGCCTGACCGGCCATGGCTTGGTCCTCGGTCTCACTGCCCTGCCCCAGAACCGACTGGTTGGTATCGACATCATCGACCTCAGCAGTGACGGCAACAACACACTGGGCTTGAATCTCGGCGACGTGGTCGATCTGTCGGACAGTGCCGCTTTGCGTATTGATGGCAATGCCCGCGACTTCGTGTTTGTCGGCACGCCGGACTGGCAACAGGGCAGCAATCAGATCCTCGGCAGCCAGACCTATGCCAGTTGCACCCTCGGTGGCGCGAGTCTGCTGCTTGACCTGGATATCACCCAGAGCTTCGGGTGAGCGCCATTCCTTAGCAGCGACCTATTCACAGCGTCGCCACCCGATGCCGGTTCCTGTACGCGTGATCTGCGGCCGTGATCCGACACGCGACTTCGGCTGCGCTCACAATACGCCCAGGGCGGTTAAGCGCGGCACCATCTCCTCGCCAAAGCGACGCGTATCGCCGAGATAATCCATATAGCTCATCAGCACACCGTCCATGCCGAGTCGATAGAGCTCTGCAATCTGTTCGGCAACTTCATCCGCGGTGCCTAACAGTGGCAAGGAGCCCGCGCCAAAGGCAAAGGTTTCCAGGGTCTGTTGGGCAAACGAACCACTTTCCATACCCAGCCCATCGGCCCAGTTGCGCACCGCCACCGGATCCATTTGTTCGATCACGTGGTCACATTCGGCCAATGCTGCCGCACGGGTCGCTGCCCACACCGGCAAAACCATGCACACCACCCGCACCTTGCGCCCATAAACACGCGCACGGGCCTTAAAATCGGCGGCCAGGTTTTTGGCATCCTCCATGCTGATCGGACACACAAAGGCCCAATCACATTGCCGCGCCACCATGTCGCGGGCAGCGGGAGAGGTGCCGGCATTGACAATCGTCGGGTGAGGTCTGGCGGTGGGCTGTGGCATGACGTAACCACCGCGCACAGTGTAATGCGCCGATGAAAAATCGAAGCTGCCGGGTGGTTCGGTCCACAAGCCCTTTAGAATTTTGATGAAGTCCTCCGAGCGCTGATAACGCTGACCATGGTCAAGCATGGCCAGGCCCATCATGTCGAACTCGGCACGGTTCCAACCGCTAACGATATTGATGCCCCAACGACCGTTACTGATGTGGTCGAGACTCGCGCCCATCTTGGCCGCCACCACGGGATTAAACGCCGGCACATGCACGGTGGAAAAAATCTGTATGCGCGAAGTTGAAGCCAGCATCGCCGCCGCCCAGGTCATGGTCTCCAGTGATTTGCCGTGGTAATCGACCTCGCCACCAATACTGCGCCAGCGGCTGACGGGAAATAGAAAATCAAATCCCGCCGCCTCGGCGGCCTGGCCGATGGCACGATTGGCAGCGAAGGTCCAGTCGGCCTGCTCGGCCTTGTAGTGGCTGATGTTGGGAGAGTTGCTGACGGTCGGCATGAAGATGCCGTAGCGCAGCCGCTCGCGGGGAGTGGGGTCGATAGCGGTCACTGTCGTGGTACTCCGTTGGCGCATACCTGTTCAAGAGGGGCGCTATTGTGGCGTGCCTGGTCGTGCATCGGCAGCCCCCGGGCGCTCGCGCGTCTTGCTATGGGCGCACGGCCGGCGCTAGTCTGACGACTCACCCACCCGAGTCTGGAGAGGCCGCTACCATGGTCAAAACTGCCGACATCAGCGATCTCGATTTCAGTGTCGAAGAGATGGAGCGTAACGTCGCGCGCTTCAAAAACCAGAAAAGTTCGGCGCAAGCCTTTCTCGACACACGCATTCCCGGCCATGAGCGCGAGATCTTCAGCATCATCGGCAAAGGTGTACAGGAAGACGCGAGCATGCAGCCGCAGATCCCGGCCCAGGATTTTCACCTCGCCATGATCCGCTCGGAGCCCGGCAAAGGCGCGGCACTGCACTCCCATCTGACCCAGGAAGTATTCATGCCGTTGAGCGGTCGCTGGTCGATTTTCTGGGGACCACAGGGTGCGAAGGAAGTAATTCTCGAACCCTATGATGTGGTCTCCGTACCGGTGCATGTGATGCGCGGCTTTCGCAATGTGGGGAGCGAGACCGCCATGATGCTGGCGGTGGTCGGTGGCCATGATCCCGGTCGTGTGGGCTGGCCGGTGTCGATGCAGGATGCGGCGCGTGCCGCCGGCCTGGTGCTGGATGCTGAAGGCAATCTCACGGCGGCTTGATTACGCGTACGGAGAGACACCATGCCGGCTACCTTGCATCTCGGTGACGTTGACCAGCTTGCCGCACACGTTGGCGATGGTGCCAAGCTCGCAGTATTCAAAGACTGCGGGGTACCGATGGCGCTAGGCTGCGCGTTGATACGTCGGGGTCTGCGTGGCCTGCACCTGGTGACGGTGCCCACCGGTGGCATCTTGGCCGACATGCTGATCGGCGCCGGCTGCGTCGCGACAGTCGAGACCTCGGGGG